>QHXH01000235.1 GCA_003222855.1 Acidobacteriota bacterium | reverse complement strand
GAAGCGAATCGGGATAAATCGGACCCCGGGAATTCGCCGCGAGTTCAGGTAACCGGCGAGCTTCGGCCCATCTATCCATGGCGCCCCGACCACTTCGAACGGAATATCTGTGCCGCGCCCTACGGAAACGTTCGTCGTCTCCAGCAAACCGATGCCCGGATACAGCGCTGCTTCCGTCAGGCTGCGCATATTTGGCGAGGGATTGATCCAGGTCAGACCGGTTGAATCAAACCACATCGCGCGTCGCCAATTCTCGATTTGAATTACGCGGAGGTCAGCGCCCAGATGTTTTTCTTCATTAAAGAAGCGTGCGAGTTCGCCGATCGTCATTCCATAGCGCACCGGAATCGCATAGTAAGCGGTGAAAGAAAATTTGTCTGTGTCGGCTATCGGGCCTTCCACATCGACTCCGTTGATCGGATTCGGACGATCAAGCACGAACAGTGGCAGCTTCGCTTTCGCCGCTTCCTCCATCACGTACCCGAGCGTCGCCGTGTAAGTGTAGAAGCGCGCGCCGATGTCCTGAATGTCATAAACCAGGGCATCGATGTCTTTGAGTTGTTCGGGTTTTGGACGCCGTGTCTCTCCGTAAAGCGAATAGACGGGCAAGCCGGTCTGATCATCTTTGGTATCTGAAACTTTTTCATCGGCGAGTCCGCGAATGCCATGTTCGGGCGAAAATAACGCAACCAATTTCAGATTCGGGGCTTTGAAGAGCGCATCAATCGTCGAGTGACCGGCGCGATCACGACCTGTTTGATTTGTCACCAAACCAATGCGCAGGCCGTTGAGTTGCTTGAATCCATCGCGCTCAAGCACATCTATTCCGGTTAAGACTTGCGCGTCCGCTGGAGCTGCAATAGCGGCCGCCGCCCCGCGATTGCTGTTTGCATTCAGACGCGCGAGACTCGCCAGCAAATCAGCCGCGCTGTTTGCAGATTGTTCGCGCGCCTTTGTCTGTGACGCGTCAATGATCGAACTCGCGACAATCGAAGCTACGCGCCCACGCAGTGGGCCTACATCGCCTTTACCATCGGGATGTACTCGGTTGCTGAGAAAGATAACGAAGGAATCGCTTGCCGGATCAATCCAAATCGAAGTGCCTGTGAATCCTGTGTGCCCGAACGAGCCCAGCGGAAACAGATCGCCTTTATTAGTAGCGAAGCTGCTCGCGATGTCCCAACCGAGGCCGCGCGCTGCGCCACTCTCAGAAACAGCGTGCGGCTGGGTCATGATCGCGATGGTCAGCGGGCTGAGAACGCGCGCTCCGTTGTAAACCCCGCCGTTTAAGAGTGTCTGACCAAAGATCGCCAGATCGTCTGCCGTCGAAAACAGGCCCGCGTGACCCGCGACACCACCCATACGAAAAGAAGTCGGATCGTGGACCTCTCCGCGCAACCACAGTTCGCCCTCTGATCCGGCGTCGGCTCCGCTATCGCCCAGATAATTCATTTGGCCGCGACGTTTTTCCGTGGGCGCGATTCTCGGTCTGAGTTTCGGGTCAGGCCGAAAACCAGTGTCGCGCATGCCCAGCGGCCCAAAAATATTTCGCCGCGCGAATTCGTCGAGCATCAATCCGCTGACCCGATGCACAACTTCGCCGAGTGCGACGTAGTTGATGTCGCTGTAAACAAAACGTGTCCCTGGCTGGCTGCGCAGGGGCTCGCGATACAGACGCTTGATCGCCTCGTCATAGCCGGTCCATCGATCGCGCAAATCGAAGTCGGGAGCAAAACCGGTCATGTGCGTCAGCAATTGTTCGATGGTGATTGCGTCCCGTCCCTCACCTTTCATTTCGGGGATGAACTGAACAACCGAATCGCCTAATCGTATTTTCCCCTGCTCGATTAGGATCATAATGCTGGTTGTGGTTGCCACTACTTTGGTAAGACTCGCGAGATCGAAAATCGTGTCGGTTGTCATTGGTTCGCGCTGCGGCTCAACAGCGCGCGCGCCATACGCTTTGCGCCAAACAATTTTTCCATGACGACCAACCAGCACGACCGCGCCCGGCAATTCTTTCTTTCCGATGGCAGCCTGGATGACCGCGTCCATGCGCGCGAGACGCTCGGCAGAGAGGCCCTGCGTAGAGGGAGCCGCAGCGGGTAATTGCTGCGCACTGATCTGAATGGAGAGGACAAAAACTGCCAGGAAGGCCGTTATACGAGAAAGCAGCGACGACACGTGCATGGTGGAAACGTTAGTGCGACTTTCCGTTCCTATCTCGTTCGATTAATTCGATTAGGGAGTCGAGTCTTCTGTCAGTTCCAGTCTGAGCTTCGGCCAGTTGGTTGACAGTCTCGGTAAGTTTCGCGAATCGTTCTTCATTCTTCGCGAATCGCTCTTCATTTTGTATCTGATAGTTAACGATGATGTTTATTTTGTCATCCAAATCTCGTCGGTTGCGGCGTTCGCGCAGGCCCGCGCGCACAAAGAGTTTCGCGATTCGCTCAATGCGTTCCAGGCGTTGTTCCGTTGTCATCAGCTAACTCCTCACGGGAAAACCATTCTACCAAATCGGTCAAGTAAAAGATTTTTATTTCTTTCCCGCTCTTAACTGAGTCCCGGTCCCGCGAGGATACAGGCCCGGCAGTGAAATCGGCAAACGTCCCTTGAGATCCTGCCGGCCCAACAAGGCCTGCGCCGTCTCCTCTTGCAAACTCTGCATGTCACCATAAGCGACCAGGTATGTTTGCAGCCGAGGGAAGCTCATCAGAATATACGGATTCCCGAAGCTGATGCCGACGAGCCGCGCATGACGCTCGATCAATTCATTCAATGTCCTGGTTCCCGGCTCGGGCAGCGCTACGCTGCGAGCTTGTCCCGTGCGTACGCGGCCATACATCGAGACAATAACAATGTCAGCGCGCGTTGCTTTATCGATCGCTTTGGTAACTTCAACGTCCGACGAGCGATCATCGAGCACAATTGTATCCATCTTGACGCCACCCCGCGCCATTGCGCCGATAAACGGTTGCGCTATGACCGCGCGATCGTCGCCGTTTGTGATCGCTAAATTGAATACGCGCGTTGTTGACGTGAGATTCAGAGGCAAAAGTTTCGAATCGTTACGCACGAGGGTGATCGCGTCCTTGGCGATGTCGTCAGCGAGTTCCGTCGCTTGCTTTCCGGCAACGTCGCGATCGATCCGGTCAAGCGACGTCACTCGTTGCCGCGTCAGACCCAGATCGTACTTGGCGGCCAGGACCTTTCGCGTCGATTGATCGATGCGTTGTTCGCTTAATCTTCCTTTTTTCACTGCCTCGCGTACGCCGCGCAACGCCGCGTCGGGATCCGCCGGCTTCAACAGTAAGTCTGCCCCGGCTTCGATCGCGCGCACCGACGCCTCTTCCTGGGTGAAGTAGAGGGTCAAACCGCTCATGCTCATCGCATCAGTCACGATCAGACCGTCGAAGTGCAGATCGTTTCTTAAGATCCCGTTCATCACCGGTGAAAGCGTCGTTGGCATCGTGCCTTTAGCCGAAACAACCTCGCCATCCTGGTCCGTTTCGATCGGATTGAGCTTTACATCTTTCGGCAGCGGCGTGATCTCGGTCGGATCGATCAAGGGCAAGCCGATGTGACCTGTCATGACGGCGCCGACCCCTGCATCAACCGCGGCGCGAAAGGGAACCAGCTCGATCGTGTTGAGCCGTTCGCGCGTCACATCGATCTCAGGCAGGCCGCGATGCGAGTCGGTGGCGGTATCGCCATGCCCGGGAAAGTGCTTGGCCGTAGCGATTACGCCCGCGCGTTGCGCTCCTTCGATGAAAGCAGAAACATAGCGCGAGACTTCGATTGGATCTTCGCCGTACGAGCGAACGTTGATGACCGGATTCGCAGCGTTGTTGTTCACATCAGAAACGGGAGCGTAGATCTGTTGGATTCCCATCGCGCGCGCCTCGCGACCGGTCAGATCGCCGGCCCGCCGCGCATATTCAGGATTTCCAGTCGCGGCAATCGCCATGTTCCAGGGAAAGTTCACTGTATCGTCGAAGCGCATTCCCGACCCGGCTTCGAGGTCGGCTGAGATCAGCAAGGGATATTTCGCCAATTCCTGCATCCGGTTAACGATCATCACTGATTCGTACACCGGCCCGCGGAAGAGAATGATTCCCCCGACATGATTGTCGACCACCTGATGACGCAGAGCCTTAAATGCTTCGCTGTCCTGATTTAAAAACGTGGCATTGATACCGACTGAAATTAATTGACCGATCTTTTGGTCGAGCGACATGCGCTGCAATTCCTTGTCGGCCCATTTCAATGCCTCGTTTGAGGGCTTCCGCGAATAAGGTTTGACCTTTGATGCGGCTGCCCGGGTGTTCGAGGATGAGGTCGCATTCGAAGCGCCGGCGCGCGTGATTGTCGTGAACGTCAACGCGCTTATGAGCGCGAGAGTGATGAGGGTTGTCGATCGATTTCGCATCTTAAGTAATAAAAATCCGATTCATTCCGCGACATTCTCGGTCGCAACAGTAGCGACGCTTGCCGGCTTTATCAGGCTGACCACATAACCCACGCTAAAACAGATGACCGTCCCAAACAAAACATACCAGGTCCAGGCAATGGCAGTGGCGAACTCGATTCTAACTGTCAGCATAAAGACCAGCGAGAAGGCCATGCCGGTCATCACTCCGATTTGATTTGCGCGTTTTGTCAGCACGCCAAGCAGGAACGCGCCGAGCATCGGGCCGTAAACGAGCGATGCTATGGTCAAACCGGTCGTGAAGACTGAACCCCAACTGCGCGCCAGGATCGCAATGCCAATAAGCACGAAGCCCCAGGCTGCGGTCAACCAGCGCGAGAGTTTCAGCAGGTCTTCATCGCTTGCGCGGGGCCGCAGCAGTGGCTTGTAAAAATCCAGCACCGTGCTGGACGAGAGAGAATTCAAAGAACCACTGAGGTTCGACATCGCCGCCGCGAAGATCGCCGCGATCACTAAACCTGAGACGCCATGCGGCAAGCGCTGCACGATGAAGGTCGGAAAAATTTCGTCATTGCTGGCCAACTTCGTGGTCAGCGGATAGAACTTGTAATAAACGTAGAGCATGACGCCGATCGTCAGGAAGAGAGAGAATTGAAAGAACACGACAAAACCGCTGAGTATTAAAGCTTTTTGACTCTCGCGTTTGTTTCTGCAGGTCAACAGTCGTTGCACCAGCAGTTGATCCGTGCCGTGTGAAGCCATGGTCAAAAACGTTCCCCCCAGCAGGCCCGCCCAGAAAGTAAACGGCACGCTGAAATCCAATTTGAACGAAACGATTTGAAATTTGCCGGCGGCCGCGGCTTCCGTTGCGATCGTATGCCAGCCGCCCGGAACTAAATGCAGCAACTCATAAGCAGCCAGCAAAGATCCTCCGATGTAAATGATCAATTGAATCAGATCCGTCCAAATCACCGCCGCGATGCCGCCTTCAAAGGTGTAGATCAAAGTCAGCACCCCAACAATGACGATGGACCAAAGCCAAAGATGCGGCAACCCGGGAATGCTCGAGCTCAGTACCGCGCTCAGGACCAGTGAAGCTGCGAATACGCGCACGCCTTCCGCCAGCGCGCGCATCACGAGAAACAACGAGGCAGCAAAGTTCTTGGCCTGTACCCCGAATCTGTTCTTCAGCAGTTCGTAAGCCGTTAGGAGATTGCCGCGAAAGTATGCGGGAATAAAAAGCAGGCTGATGATAATGCGGGCGACGATGTAACCCAGCACGACCTGCAGATAAGTGAAGTTACCGCCCTGTTCGGGCCGGGCGTACTTCGCGTAGGCCAGAGCGGGAACGCCTATCAGTGTCAGCGTGCTCGTCTCTGTCGCAACGATCGAAAGACTGATAACGATCCATGAGGTGTTCTTATCACCGAGGAAATAATCTTTGACCGTTCGCTGCGATTTGCGAAACATCACGCCGAACGCAGTGATGCCCGCGAGATAAGCAACGAGAACTAAATAATCTATGGCGGAGAAGCCCATGCTTGGTTCGGAGTTCCGCGTTTAGGCGGCGGATTTTTCATCGTGCCCCAGGCGACTGGAGCGCAACCGTCCCGGTTGCTGCTCTTTCCTTACAGCATGGCAAGCGGAGGACGCTTGCGCTCCAGTCGCCGCAGATTTCGCTTAGCTTTCAATGGACCTTCGTCGCGCGCTATAAACCGCTAACCCGACTTAAGTGAATCGATCGCTTTCGCAATGACGCCTCGTGCTCGATCGAGTGCTGCTTCTGCATCTTCTTTTGATCGCCCGCTTTGGCTCATAACCAACGCCACGGGTAACTTTCCATCGGCCGCATCGAGAACTGTTTGGGCTTGCTGCTCGTCCAGTTCGCTTTCGGATTGCAGAATTCTAATTGCGCGCGCGCGCAACTTCACGTTGCGTGTTTGCACGTTTGTCATGCGATTGCCGGTGACATAGCCGAGCCTAATCATTGTCGCGGTCGAGAGCATATTAAGGATCAACTTCTGCGCGGTGCCCGCTTTCAGGCGAGTCGAGCCGGCGATCACTTCCGGACCAACCAGCGGCACGATCGAGATCTCGGCAGCGTTCACAATCTCTGACCCGGGCACGCTGGTAATCGCGATGGTTAAAGCGCCGATTCGCCGCGCATGTTCGACCGCGCCAACGGTGTAGGGCGTGCGACCCGAAGCCGCGATGCCGACCAGCGCATCAGCTTTGGTGAATCCACGTTGTTCGAGATCGCGCGCGCCTGCTGCGGCGTCGTCTTCAGACGCTTCAACCGCGCGATAACAAGCATCGTATCCGCCGGCAATTACTGCCTGGACCAGATCAGGTGAAACACCAAAGGTAGGCGGACATTCTGAAGCATCAAGTACGCCGAGTCTGCCGGAGGTTCCGGTACCGATGTAGAAGAGACGCCCGCCACGTTGCATTCGCTTCACAATTTGATCGACGGCGCTGGCCACGTCCCCGAGAACTTCCGCCACCGCTTTAGCCACACCCGCGTCCTCATCATTCATCAGACGAACGATGTCGGCCGTCGACAGAGAACTGATCTGTTGCGTGCGCGGGTTTTCTTGCTCTGTTAACGGTATGGAGTCGGCAAGGATCGGCATGTTCAAGTCTCAGCGAAGCGCGGTCGCCGATTCACACCGCAACGGGTAATCTTTGAAGATTCTCCTGGGCCATGCGAGCGGCGGCCACGGTAGGCGAAAAACTGGGATTATCGATGAAAGCTCTCTTGGCGACGCGCATCACTTGTTCGCGCAAGGGCGCGACCACGAGATCGCCCGCGGCGAAAACCCCACCGACGAACGCAACTTGAAATCGCTCTTGCTCCATCTTCAGTTTACGAATAACGGTGGCCGCCGCTTTACCGAGTTCTCTACCGGCGTCGTTCAGAATTTCGCGCGCAACTTCATCGCCCGCGCGCGCAGCTTCGATCACAAGCTTGCTGAAACCGGCAATCCGATCGTTTGTGATCGTCGGCCCATAGATGGCGGTGGCCAAATCGTCAGGCGTCGCAACCTGAAAGAATTCGCACGCGGCTTCAGTTAGTGACGTCTTCGGTCCGCGTCCATCGGTGGCATGCGCTACGGCCTGAAGAGCGCGACGAGCAATCCACGATCCGCTCCCTTCGTCACCGGCAACCGGGCCCCAGCCGCCCGCGTGTACTCGCTTACCCTGGCGATTGATTCCCACGGAAATAGATCCGGTTCCCGAAATAACCACAACTCCGGGTTGACCGTCAGTTGCGCCATACAAGGCAATGTCTCCGTCGCTCACCAGTTCGATGTTCTTGATCCCTAAGGTTTCGATCAGAACGTCTCGCATTCGCGCGCGAATATCTTTGCGGCGAACGCCTGCTAATCCGACACCGGCAGCCACCAGATCGTCGCGATGAATCAAAGCTTCGGCGCAGGCTTTGTCGACGGCTTCGCGAATAGCTGTTGCGCCGTTTGCTATACCGACACGCAGCGGATTGGAAGGACCAGCCGTTCCTTCACCCAGTATTTGCGTGCCATTAAGCACAACGGCCCGCGTGCGCGTCCCGCCGCCGTCCACGCCAACAACCAACTCCCTGAGAGGCGCACGCCGGCGGGGCAGAATGTCGACGGTTTGGACCATAGTCGTCATCTGGTGATTCGATGTCCGGAAGGGCTCCTGAGATTTCTATTCTAGGCATCCGCGAAACCATAATGGAAACTAAAAGATCTTATTCCTGCGATAATGCATATTGATGTAAAGTATGAACTATGGATATTCGACAATTGAAGGCTTTTGTGGCCATTGCCGAGAGCGGCACGTTTACCGCAGGGGCGGTTCGCGTTCACGTGACGCAGGCAGCAATCAGCATGCAGATTCGCCAACTCGAGAATGAAACGGGCGCGCAATTGTTCGTGCGGGCGCCGCGCAGAGTGATTCTGACCGAAGCCGGCGAGAGACTGCTCGAACGCGCTTACGCGATCCTGCGCGAGCATGATGCAGCCCTGGAAGAGATGGCCGCTTTGACGGGCGCGCACCGGGGACGGCTGCGCATCGGCAGCGCATCTGCCATGGTCAGCGCTGATCCGCTGCCGCAGATTTTGCGCGAGCTAAAGAAGGTACACCAGGCGGTCGAGACTTCAGTCGCGTCGGGAACGAGCGAAGCATTGGTCCAGCAAGTGCTCGCCGGCGAATTGGACGCCGCGTTTGTTTCGTTGCCGGTCGAAGCGCGAGGAGTGCAGACAGAATTGTTGAGTGAAGACTACCTGGTCGCAATCGCTTCACCTCGTCACAAACTTGCGAACCAGAAAGTCGTAAGCGCGTACGCGCTGGCCGGTGAAAAATTGATCCTGGGCGAGCGCGGCGGCAACACCCGCCGCCTGATCGATCAGTTTTTTGCGCAAGCGGGTGTGACGCCGAAAGTGGTTATGGAGCTCAGCCGGCTCGCGGCGATCAAACGAATGGTTGAGGAAGACATGGGTGTCGGCATCGTGCCTTTACAGTCCGTCCAGGAAGAAGTAGCGAAAAGGACCCTGGTGCGTTGGTGGATCGAAGCCGCGCAGATTAATTGGCAATTAGGCATCGCTCGCCTGGTGGGTGGATACGAATCGCCGATTCATCTGACTTTCATCACGCTTTGTCGGGAACATTTCCAGCGGCCGACATCAAATCCACCGCGAACCAGACCGAAGCCAAAAAAGAGAGCCGCGAATGGTTAGCGTCCTCACGCTGAAAGCGTGAAATGAAATAGCCCAGGGCAAAGCGCGAAGCGCGACGCCCTGGGATCACAACTGAATGAATTCCTCGCCCTTAAGGGGCGAAATGAGATCACGACAGGCGCACATTTTATTTCGCGCCTTTAGCGCTTTACGTTTCCGTCGGGTCGCTTAACCTGGGCCGTTGGCCCAGGCTTTTGCATTGCGCGCCCTCGGCGCGAAGGCGATTCGGTAGAGCACGTCATCGGTTGATCTGTGAGTGAGGCTTATCGGCTTTCATTCAATCCCGCAATCAATCTCTCAACCTCCTCGTCACCATTAAAGAAGTGCGTTGCGACTCGAATGCCCTGAGGTTTCTCAGTCACAATCACTCCGCGACTCAATAGATGACGAACGACTCGGCCTGGCTGATCCACTTCGACCAGCGTTTCCGCGGACCGTGAGCCCTCATTTTGTAACGGTGAAAGAACCTTCCAGCCGTCTTCGACCAGACGTGAAGTTAAAAGCCGATTCAACTCCAGCGCGCGCGCCTGAATATTGGTAATTCCAATTCCCCCAATCAGATCGAGCGAAGCTCCCAGCGAAAAGATGCCGGCAAAATGCGGACAGCCGAGCTCAACCCGCGCCGCGGCATCGTGACGCGGCCGAAATTCATCGTTACGCATCTCGAAAGGATCTTCGACGCTTAACCAGCCAATCGAACGCGGCAACGATCGATCCAGCAACTCGCGGCTCAGATAAACGAATCCCGAGCCGTAGCCAGACAAAAGCCACTTGTGGCCGGTTGCGCAGAGGGCATCGATCTTCATTCGCTTCACATCGATTTCAAACGCGCCGGCTGACTGGCTGGCGTTGATGACCAAAGCGTGTGTGCCTTTCATTTCGCCGGCCGCCGACGGATCGAGGCGAAAGCCGTTTGAGAATTGCACGTGACTCAACGCGATGATTCCGGTTCTGTTCGTCATCGCGCCTTGAATATCTTCGCTTCGTACTTCGCCCTCGTGCGCCGGCAACAAATGAACCGGAATGCGGCGGTGCATCCAGGGCAGTGTCGTGACCGGAAATTCGAGTTCGGAAGAGATGACTTCACCACCATCTTCCAGCGCGTCTACGATAACGTTCATCCCCTGTGAAGTGTTGGTGGTGAACGCAATCTCTTCCGGCTCAGCATTGATGAATGCGGCAATCTTTTTTCTAACGGCTTCCCGGTCGGCGAGCCAGCGGTTCCAGTGCACGTCGCCGTCGTGCATCATCTTTTCGTAGTAACCAGCGGCGGCTTCCTGCGACGCGCGCGACACCGGCCCCGCCGCCGCGCTGTTGAGATAAGCGACGCGCTGGGTGACGGGAAAGCGTTGACGGATTTCGGACCAGTCGATCATGCAAACCCAAGATACATGAGGAAGCGTGTAGTGCAATAGCGCGACACCCGGTCCGTGCGACCACGAAAGGAATAACGGCTTCGTGTGATTTCGCGGTTTGGTTTTTTGATTGACGGGATAATAACCACGAAATTACACCAATGACTGAAAACCTGCACGAAACAAAGGCACACCTTTTATGCTTCACATTGAAGGCGTGAGATTTAAGCCCAGGCCAAGCGCACAGCGCGACGCCCTGGGACGCAACGGCGTGGCAGTAGCCCGACCGTCCGGGTGAGCTTAGTAGCGTAAGAAAGCCCACAAATGCCTCACGCCGGTGTGAAATCTAATAGCCCAGGGCAAGCGCGTAGCGCGGCGCCCCGGGACAACATCCAATCAAGAAGTCATTCGCCCCTGTAAGGTGCAACAAGAACAGCAACTCACACTTTACTTCGCGGCTTCAGTGCTTTCGATATTTTGTTGCGCGATGCTATTGCACTGCGCGCCTTCGGTGCTTAAGCTTAGAAGCAAATGAAGGCTAATTATGACTTTTCAAAGGGCGTAAGAAATCCATATATCGATCGCGTTAAAGGGCCTAAAACTATGGGCAGAATTGTTGCTTCCGTAAGAATCGATAATGCCTCCGACGTAACTAAGGG
>QHXH01000455.1:3069-5653 GCA_003222855.1 Acidobacteriota bacterium | reverse complement strand
GTCGAATGGCTCCCGGATATGAGCGGCCTGGTCATGGTCGCGCAGAATCAAGACTCCGCAGTCCCGCAAATCTGGTCTCTCTCTTACCCCGGCGGCGCGGCTCGCCGGATCACTAACGATCTGGATGTCTACCGCTCTTTAAGTCTTACGGCGGACGGCAGTAAGTTCGTAACCACTCAGACGGCGGCTAATTATAGTCTTTGGGTCGCGCCCGAAGGCGATGCTACCCGCGCGCTCGAGCTGCCGGTCGGCAATATCGGGGCTTTCGGCGGGCGAGAGGATAGCACCGTCTCCTGGACGCCCGACGGGCGGATCGTTTACGTGATAAAAGATCCGGCGGCTACAGGCACGTCGGAAATCTGGATTGCGAATGCCGACGGCGGCAGCCGAAAGCAACTGACGAAGGGAGGCCTCAACGGCAGCACGGCAGTCTCGCCCGATGGACGTTACATCGTCTTCATCTCGAACCGAAGCAGGAAGAGTAACGTCTGGCGCATGGAGACGGACGGCAACAATCCTAAACAATTGACCAGCGGGCTGGACGACTCTAACCCGACTGTTTCGCCTGATGGTCAATGGGTAATTTATGCCTCGTTGAGCAACGGAAAGTTTACGCTTTGGAAAGTGCCGCTTGAGGGCGGGACGCCCGTCGAGCTGATTACCAGGCCGGCCAGCACGCCCGCCATCTCCCCTGACGGCAAGCTGATCGCATACCTCTATGCCGAAGGGCAACCCGTCCCTGAACTCGATCAGCCGGCGACCAAAATAGGCGTGATCCCATTCGGGGGCGGGGAGCCGATTAAAACATTCGACATCCCGCTTTTTAGCACAGTTCAGGCGACCCTTCGCTGGGCGCCGGACGGACGCTCCCTTCTCTACGCAGTCTCCAGAAACAACGTGGCCAACATCTGGAGCCAGCCGCTCGATGGCGGGGCGCCCCGGCAGGTAACGGTCTTCAAGGACAAATTAATGGCTGCCTTCGACTGGTCGCGCGATGGTAAACAACTTGCCTGCGTGCGCGGCGCGCACATGAGAGACGCCGTCCTCATCAGCGACGCGCGGTAACACTGGTCGATTAGGGGCAAATAAGGGAGTTGCTGTTCAGCGAAGATTGCTAATGGGAACATGATGTTTCAATCTGCGGAATCAAGCTTAACTTCAAAACGCGAGCTCTACAATCAACTCGCGTCGCAACTCAGCAGTCTATTAGCCGGCGAGCGCGATCTGATCGCGAATGCGGCGAACTTCTCTTCACTGATCTTTCACTCGCTGCCGGATTTGAATTGGGCTGGCTTTTATTTTGAGAGAGATGGCGAATTGGTGCTCGGACCGTTTCAAGGCCAGCCGGCTTGCGTGCGCATCAAGATCGGGCAAGGTGTTTGCGGCGCTGGCGCTGCGAAATGCGAGACGGTGATCGTGCCGAATGTGCACGAGTTTCCCGGACACATCTCTTGTGACTCGGCGTCGAATTCAGAGATTGTGGTACCCTTGAAAAAAGGTGAACGGTTGATCGGGGTGTTGGATCTCGACAGTCCTTTATTGTCTCGCTTCGATGAAGAGGACGCGGTGGGGCTTGAGAGATTGGTAAGAATCCTGCTCGCTTCGGTGATTGCGGAATGACGCGCAGAGGATCTAATTGATAGCAGGCAGGATGCCTGCGTACCGCCGACAGGATGTCGGCGCTCCATACGGCTCCATATGATTACCGTTCGCAAATCTGAAGAGCGCGGCCACTTTGACCTTGGCTGGCTGGATACCTATCACACGTTCTCGTTCGATCGGTACTATGATCCGGCGCATATGCATTTTCGCAGCTTGCGTGTCATCAACGAAGACCGCGTGCAGCCGGGCCAGGGATTCCCCACGCACTCGCACCGCGATATGGAAATCATCACATACATTCTTTCGGGCGCGCTCGAACATCGCGACAGCATGGGCAATGGATCAGTCATTCGCCCGGGCGACGTGCAGCGCATGAGCGCCGGCACCGGGGTATCACACAGCGAATTCAACCCCTCACAAAGTGAAGCGTGCCATCTTTTGCAAATTTGGATAATGCCGAAACTTCGGAACCTGACGCCCAGCTATGAACAGAAATTCTTTGGTGAAGACAAACGACGCGGCCAGCTGTGTTTGATCGCTGCAGCTGACGGCGGTGACGAAGCGGTCACGATTCATCAGGACGCGCGCGTCTATGCGTCGCTCCTCGAGGCGGGACAATCAATCGCTTATCGACTCGACGACACTCGTCATGCCTGGTTGCAAATCGCGCGCGGCAGTCTCAGCCTCAATGGTCAGAAGCTGGATCAGGGCGACGGCGCGTCCATGAGTAGCGAGAATCAGTTATCGATCAGCGCCGCGACCGCATCCGAATTTCTGCTTTTCGATCTCGCCTGACTGCTTATTCTTCCTGACGATTGATCGTGCGCACAGGCGTTTGAACGTCACGCAGCTCGCCGACAATCTCTTCAATTCTTTTGGCCTGGCTCTCGATGGTTGACGCCCGCCGCAGCGATTTCTCGTTCAAGTCCTGTTCGCGCAGGAGCAGTTGGGCCTGGCCCAACAAAGCCGCCAGGGGATTGTT
>QHXH01000455.1:560-3052 GCA_003222855.1 Acidobacteriota bacterium | reverse complement strand
CCAGCGCGCGTAGGTGCGCCAGCTCGTTTGTGTCAGGAGCCGTTTTTGATTCAGTCATCAGTTTGGATTGTGTTTGAAATCAAATGCGCGAACGTGAAGGAGCGGCAGGTACGAGGGTTGCCGGCGTCGTGGCTATTTTGCGTTGCTAAGGAACCCGAGCGCAAGTACTTTTTTTGAAGTCACCGCAGCGAAATACCGAGGAACCCGCAGAGGCGCGTAGAGATTGAAACATAGGCCGCCCCTCTTGAATGGTTCAGTTGACTTGAATGTCAGACTTCCGTAAATTCGAATTCTTCGCTGGGAGGTCGTCCAATGGTAGGACTCCAGACTCTGGATCTGGCTATCGGGGTTCGAGTCCCTGCCTCCCAGCCAGAAGTTTTAATTGCAGCGGGTCGCCGACGAAAAGGTTGCCCGCTCTTATTTTTGCATTGATTGATCAATTGACCACGCGCGAGCTCCCCAAGAACCAGGATGTATAGTTTGATTGACCCACGGACAGATTAGAGATGCGAAGAAACGCAATTCAGAAAGTATTCAAGCACGATCCTTCAGGGATATCTACTTACTCTGTGGCCGGCGCTTCCTTCGGTTATGGACAACTGTGGACCGCGTTGTTTTCTTTTCCTTTAATGACCGCAGTGCAATTGATGTGCGCGCATTTGGGCATGGTCACGGGCCAGGGACTTGCCGGAGTCGTGCGGCGTCGTTACCCAGCTCCAGTGCTGTGGGGCGCATGCGCGCTGCTAATGGTGGCGAACACTTTCAACATCGGCGCGGACCTGGGCGGCATGGCCGAAGTGACTCAAATGATGACCGGAGTATCGGCCTATGTATGGCTTCCGTTGTTTACTGTGGTTATCGTCGTCCTGCTGGTATGGTTCAGCTACAACCACATCGTCCAGGTCTTCAAGTGGCTAACGCTTGTTTTATTCGCTTATGTGATTGCGGCATTTCTCGCACATCCGCATTGGAGCGACGTGCTCAAAGCCACGTTCGTTCCTCAACTGAAACTTAACGCGGAGTATCTCGCGACATTTTTGGGCGTTCTTGGTACAACGATCTCGCCTTATCTTTTCTTTTGGCAAGCAGCGCAGGAAGTCGAGGAAGAACGCAAGATGGGGCGCAAAACCGTGCACGCTCGTCGCGGCGCGACCGATAGGGAGCTGGCTGCCGCGCGTGCTGACGTAATTACCGGCATGGCGGTCTCGAACGTCACGATGTACTTCATCATTCTAACAACCGGCGCGACGCTCTACGTTTCTGGGCATCGCGACATTGAAACCGCGCGACAGGCTGCGGAAGCGTTGCGCCCGTTGGCGGGAAGTGGCGCTTATCTTTTGTTTACTCTCGGATTACTGGGAACGGGAATGCTGGGCGTGCCCGTGCTCGCCGGCTCAGCAGCGTACGCAGTTGCTGAGGCCATGCATTGGCGTGGTTCGCTCGCTGATCGGCCACGCAAAGCGCCAAAATTCTATGCGATCCTGGCAATCGCAATGATGCTCGGACTTGTCTTGAATTTTCTAAAACTTGATGCGGTGCGAATGCTCTTTTGGTCTGCCGTGCTGAACGGCGCGTTGGCGCCGCCGCTGGTTGTTCTGGTAACTCTTCTAAGCGGCGACAAGAAGGTCATGGAATCGAGATTGAGTTCACCAGTGCTTCAGACTCTCGGGTGGGTGACAGCTGCCATCATGGGCCTCGCAACGATCGTGATGATCGTTTTGTGGCTGCGAACTTAGATGACGACCTCAAATAATCAGAACTCGAACTCGGGCCAACTGGCGCTTGAGTCCAGAATCGAGCGCGAGCGAAATCCCATCAAGCGATTTCTTTTGCTCCTTGGTCCTGGCCTCATCACCGGCGCATCTGACGACGATCCTTCCGGCATTGGAACCTACACGAGTGCCGGCGCATCACTTGGTTTTGCCACGCTATGGACCGCTTTGCTGACGCTGCCGCTGATGGCTGCCGTCCAGTTCATCTGCGCAAAGATCGGAATGGTAAGCGGGATGGGCCTGGCGGGAGTGCTGCGCAAGCATTATCCGCGCTGGGTAATTTACGGGGCCATCTCACTGCTGCTGATTGCCAATACGAT
This sequence comes from Acidobacteriota bacterium, assembly GCA_003222855.1. Lineage (GTDB taxonomy): Bacteria > Acidobacteriota > Blastocatellia > Pyrinomonadales > Pyrinomonadaceae > UBA11740. Next base: position 960 of record QHXH01000455.1, on the reverse strand, counting down.
CAATGCCGGCACGGACATCGGCGCAGTCGCATCCGCGATAAATCTTCTGGTTCCAATTCCGGCTCTGATTCTGGTCGTGCCGATTGCAATCGCGATTGTCGCGCTACAAATTTGGGGTTCATACGCTTTGATTGTGAAAATATTCAAATGGCTGACCCTGACCCTGTTTGCATACATCGCCGCGGCATTTTTAGCGAAGCCGAATTGGGGCCAAGTCCTGAAGGCTACTTTTATTCCCACAATTCGTTTTGACAATCAGTATCTCACGACACTCCTGGCCATCCTGGGCACGACGATCACCCCTTACCTTTATTTCTGGCAAGCGAGTCAGGAAGTTGAAGAAGAATTGAGAATGGGCCGCGAGACTCTTGCGGAACGTGAAGGCGCAACCGATCGTGAA
>QHXH01000455.1:0-471 GCA_003222855.1 Acidobacteriota bacterium | reverse complement strand
CGACCGACGCAGCGAAAGCATTGATTCCATTGTCAGGCCGGGCCGCGACGATTTTGTTTTCGCTTGGATTGATTGGCTCAGGGTTTTTGGCGGTGCCGGTGTTGACGGGCTCGAGCGCCTACGCAATGTGTGAAGCCTTTGATTGGAAATACGGTTTGAATGAGAAGCTTCGCGATGCCTTGCGTTTTTACGCCATCATTGCCATCTCAACGTTGATTGGGTTGCTGATAAATTTCTTGAAGATTCCCCCGGTGACGGCGCTCTTCTGGACCGCCGTGATCAATGGTGTGCTGGCGCCGCCGCTGCTGGTCTTGATCATGTTGGTGTCCAACAACAAGAAAGTCATGGGCAAACGGGTCAACGGCAAGCTTACGAATTTTCTGGGATGGGCGACCGCAGCAGTATTGTTTGCCGCAGCCCTGGGAATGTTTCTGACGTGGGGAAAATAGTTTTGAGATCAAGTCTAAGGCT
>QHXH01000454.1 GCA_003222855.1 Acidobacteriota bacterium | reverse complement strand
ATCCCATCGCCGCCGCCGCACGACAACTTTGCCGGACGCGTGCCAACGGTCTATCACGGCCCGTACGAATTCTCAGTGCCCGGCGCGCCGAATGATTTCATAATGCAGACCGAAGGCGCAGGGATAGCCGCGGATATATCAGGAGCAGACGGAAATGGCGGCAACGGCCACAGGCACTAATCAAGTCGTCCACGCCGGTGTCGGCGGTGGCCCGCGTTCGAAAGACGGAAACGGCTTTCATAAGAATGGCGGCGGCCGTGGCGGTGACGATACGTCTTTTCATTTTTCGCCCGCGCGATATCGTATCGGTGTCTGGATGGCGATTGGCAGCATCCTGATGCTGTTCGTCGCATTGACGAGTGCGTACATCGTCCGGTCGGCATCCGCCAACGACTGGCATCCGATCGTTATGCCAAAAGTGCTGTGGCTGAGCACCACGCTCATCGTCATCAGCAGTGTCACGATCGAGTTTGCTCGGCGCTCTTTGAAACGAAAAAACGACCCGGCATACGGAAGATGGCTGATAAATACAGTCGCGCTGGGGATCGGCTTTGTCGCTTCGCAGTTGGCGGCCTGGCGGCAACTGGTTCGGCAGGGAGTTTACCTGGCCGCCAATCCATACAACTCCTTCTTCTATTTATTCACTGCCGCGCATGGGGTGCATCTGCTTGGCGGCCTGTGCGCGTTGACGTACTTGCTGGTGCGCACGCGGAAAGCGCGCGACACGATCGACGGTGAATTGCGCCGCGTGGGCGCGGCCGACGCGGTGACGATCTACTGGCACTTCATGGATGTTCTTTGGATTGGGCTTTTCCTGCTGTTGATGTTGTGGAAATAGTTCGGAGTTCAAGGTTTGGAGTTCCGCCTTTAGGCGGCCGCCTGAAGGCGGAACTCCGAACCGCTTAAAAGCGGAACTCCAAACATACTCGGAGGTAACTCGTGGCAACTGAAGCACAAGCTCTGGCTGGCGATTGGGGCGGGGGCGTCCACCCCTATCGCGTCGGGCACCGAAAATTGGGCATGTGGCTTTTTATCATGTCTGACTCGCTGACCTTCTCGGCGTTGTTGATGGGTTATGCTTACGTGCGCGCCTCGAACGTCTGGCCGACGCCCTTCAAGTTTTATCCGAGCATCGTCTTTTCATCAGTCATGACGCTCGTGCTGCTGTCGTCCAGCTTAACGATGGTTATGGCCGTGTCGGCGTCAGCGCATGCCAGAAAATCAGCGGCGCGAAAATGGATCATCGCCACCGCATTATTGGGGGCGACATTTATCATCCTGCACTCGATCGAATGGAACCATCTGATCGGTGAAGGCTTAAGACCGTTTCAATTGCCCGCGGAATGGGTCGAGAAGTGGCCGGGCGCGACGCCTTTGTTCGGCGCGACGTTCTTTGGCATCACCGGCATGCACATGTTTCACGTGTTCACCGGGTGCATTTATCTATTAGTGGTCGCCGCCCGTGTCAAGAAGCTGAAGCATGAAGACATTGAGATCAGCGGCTTGTACTGGCACTTTGTCGACCTGGTGTGGATGTTCGTCTTCCCGATGATTTACTTGCTGTCGATTTATCCGAAGAAATGAAGTCAGAACCGGGAGCGGTAGCGACCGGGTCGCACGCGACGTTCGGGAGAACCACATGAACGCACACGCCGATACTCACGAGCATTTCGCGGGAAGCAACAAGCTGTTCATTTCTATCTGGATGTGGTTGTTGCTGTTAACCGGATTCGAGGTGTTTCTCGGATATATCCAACTGCCGGTGATTTACATGCTCGTAATTCTGATGGGCGCATCAATCATCAAGGCCGCGTTGATTGTCGCTTATTTTATGCACTTGCGCTTTGAACGTTTGAATCTGATTCTGACGATCGTCCCCGCGCTCGTGATTTGTATTTGTCTGTTGCTCGTTTTCTTCCCGGATAGTTTTCGCTCAAAGCAGTTGCGGTACAGCGGGCCGCCACCTGCTGCGGAAAATCGTTAACGCAAATAACTCAAGCCTTAAATCACAATGGCCGAACTTGAGATGACTGAAGCAAACGAATCACCAGAGAAACGCGAACAGTCGATCCTGAACTTAATCTGTTTCATTGGAGCAGGGCTGTTTCTGG
>QHXH01000453.1 GCA_003222855.1 Acidobacteriota bacterium | reverse complement strand
TGCGGCAAACTATGCGCTTTACTTTTCGCGGGCGCCGATTCCGGCGATAAACAGCGCCGGCCTCGATCGTGTTTCCGTTTTCAAGCAGGTTTGCGTGATTCCATTCCGCCGCGATTTCCTGCGCGAATTCACCCGGCTCGCGCAAACGCCGCTCGAGCGAGTTGAATCGATCGACATGCTGCGTGCGCTCGAACATGGCCACGGTGTGCGACTGGTCCAAACTGAGGTCGAAACTCATGCAGTCGATACGCCGGCAGACCTGCTCCTGGTAGAGGCTCTAATGCAAGGCGATCCGCTGGTTCAGACTTACGGTCAGCATGTCGCCCGGCCGGAGGCAGGATGAGCTGGCGAGTGCTGATCAGCGCGCCATACCTGGTGCCGGCGATCGAAGAGTTTCGAACGCGTCTGGAAGCTGCCGGAATTGAGATCGTTTTGACGCCGGTGAAACAGTCCCTCAGCGAAGCTGAGTTGGTTCCGCTCGTGAAAACAATCGACGGGGTAATTTGCGGCGACGATCAGTTCACGGAAGCTGTAATGAATGCGGCGCCACGATTGAAGGTAATCTCGAAGTGGGGCACCGGCATCGACTCGATCGACCTGAATGCGGCAGGCCGGCACGGAATTCGAGTTTGTAATACGCCGAATGCCTTTACTGAAGCTGTGGCCGACACCACGCTGGGCTATATTCTCAACTTCGCTCGTGGTCTGTGCGAAATGGACGCGGCCGTCCGCCGCGGCTTGTGGACTAAGCCAAAGCTGATGTCCTTGCGCGAATGCACGCTCGGCGTCGTCGGCGTGGGCAACATCGGAAAAGCGGTAGCGCGCCGCGCTCGAGCCTTCGGAATAAAGGTGTTGGGTAATGATTTGGCGTCGATTGACACTTCATTCATCAGCGAAACGCAACTTGCGGTGATGGAGTTTGATGATTTGCTTCAGCGGGCTGATTTCGTTTCGCTTCACTGCGATCTCAACGAGACTTCTTTTCATTTGATGGGACCAGGTGAATTTCGGCGAATGAAACGCTCGGCCTATTTAGTCAATACGTCGCGCGGCCCGGTCGTTGATGAAGCATCACTCGTCGAAGCCCTGGATAGCGGCATAATTCGCGGCGCCGCGCTCGACGTGTTTGAGGTCGAGCCGCTTCCCGCTGATAGTCCTTTGCGCAAACAAAAGAACTGTTTGCTTGCGCCTCATAACGCAAACAGCAGCCGCGAAGCCCGGGAACTGATTAACGAAGCAACGATTAATAATCTTTTGAGCGCGTTGAAAGAAAGCGAATGAGCGCGACACAGAGCCCGGCGCTAACGACGCAGAACGCGTGTGCCGTCGCACCGTGGGCAAAGATCGAGATGGGCGTCAACTCAGACTGGCTGTTTTATTGCGGCATCAGAACCATGCTGCGTTGCGATGAGGCGGAAGTAGTCGAAGGTATTGCCCGCTATATAATTTCGCAACACCGGAGTTTGCAATTCCTGTCGGCCCTGATCGAGAGAGCTCGCAACAGTCCGCTGCCGGGATTTATCGCCTTAATTGGATGGTTGCGCACCTTTCTTTCGGTCCGATCACCTGAAGTTAATGAGGGCGTCACCTGGATTGCGCGTTTAAGTAATGAGCGCCGAGCGATCGAACCCTTTCTGCCACTGGCGCCCGAGTTAAGTTGGAATGAGTTGAAGTTTCGTCTTCTACCCGATGCCTCGGCCCTGGCCGCGTTG
>QHXH01000452.1 GCA_003222855.1 Acidobacteriota bacterium | reverse complement strand
GCTGAAACGTTCGCCACTGATAACAGTCCCGAAGACATGGCGGCCTACATCGCCGCGTCCTTCAATCTCAGACAACAGATGGCTGAGTTGGCCGATCCCGCCTCTACTTTCTTGATCGCGGAAGTCGGCGGGGTCGCAGCCGGTTACGCCAAGCTTCATGCCGGTGAACCGCTGGAGGGAGTCGAAGGCGCAAACCCCGTCGAATTGGTGCGGCTGTATGCGTCGCGTGAATGGCTCGGACGTGGCGTCGGACAGGCGTTGATGTGCGCGTGCGTCGATGAGGCGCGACAGGCTGGGCACAGGACTATATGGCTCGGCGTGTGGGAGCGGAACGGGCGGGCGCAAGCCTTCTACCGGAAGTGGAACTTTCGCGCCGTTGGCAAGCACATGTTTCAATTGGGCTCGGATCCACAAACGGACATCTTGATGGAACGCGCGGTATAGCGGCCCAACTCGTTGGAGCGGAGTGTCGATGCATCGACAAGTTTCGCAGCTTGATTGAGCGGAATCGAAGGTTGGATGTCATCGACCCGTGTCTTCTGCTCGAACAACCCTGTCGAAATCGCTCTTCACAATATGCTTGGAGAACTCGTCGCGGCAGGTGTGCTGGAGAATCGGGACGAGTCTGACGTCCTAACCCGCAGGATAGCGGAAAAAGACGACCTCGATGGAAAGACCCTGGAAAAAACCGGCGCGACCATGCGGCTATGGCGGCGATGTCGCGCAACGGGAAGTTGGTCATCGCCGCGCATAGCGGCCATCACGTCCATCTCGATGAGCCAGAGCTCGTGATCAAATCGATTCGTGAAGTGCTCGTGGCAGCGCAGAAGTAATGGCCATGGTCCAACCCGCGGCCCAACAACTCGTTGGGCGCGAGCGGCGGGAGCGTGTTTTGTAACTTGACTGGTTCGGCGGAGGGTGTTTTGATTCGTGCCGCGGCGTCAACTCCACCGTTATGCGCGTCAATTTCACGTTGGGAGGAGAGAGACATGAGAAAGATTCTTCTCGTAGCCGCTGCCGTAGTGATGGTTCTGGCGGCGGTAACATCAGCGTTGACTTGGGCCGACCCGACCAAAAAAGCGATCGCCGGCCTGACACCGGAGCAAGTGCGGTGGTTCACGCCGCCCTATTACAAGGATGGACGACAGCGAGCGCAGCTCTTCGGCGATTCAAATCAAGGCGGTGCCTGGATCGATCGAGTTAAGATACCTGCGGGCGGGCGTGTTCTTGCACATACTCATCCACATGACGAATTAGTTACGGTCATTGAAGGGACTTGGTATCTGGGTGAAGGAGAAAGATTCGACTCAGCTAAACTAAAGGGCTACCCGGTGGGCAGTTTCATTGTTATTCCGGCAGGCGTCCCTCATTTCGTGGCCGCGAAGGATGGTGCCGTGATAGTTCAGTTAAGCGGAACGGGGAAATTTGGCACTGATTACCTGGAGAAATAAGCAGCTAAAACGCCGCATCAGCTGGCGCCGCATGATCGTTGAAAGCGAGCGGCGGAAGCGTGAAGAGCAAGGATGAAAGATGAAGGCGGAAGGATGAATGGATTCGCGCCGCCCGGTTAACTCAACCGTTCGGTGCTTTAGTTTTATGTTCAAGGGTGCACTGCTGATTCTTGCTTGTCTCTTTAGCCCCGTCGCGACGTTGGGTCAAACCAAATCCTTGGAATCGCCCAACAAGGCAATCCGTGCGGTAATTATTCCGGTTGGCGCTAAGGGTTGCGAGAACTCTGAAAGTCGCGTCGAGATTCGTTCAGCGGTGGGCGCACTCCTGCGGCGTTTGAATTTGGCTTCTGCAGATCACAATCACGGCGAAGGTGTCGGCCATGCCGAATGGACTCGTAATGGCCGTTTCTTTGTTTTTACTACCAGTAGCTCTGGTGGGCATCAACCATGGCATGTAGCAACTTACTTCTATAGTGTCGCTCACAACCGATTCTACAGTCTCGATGCTATGGTTGGCCGCCCAATCATTTCGGATTTCACTTTGCACGGGGACGTGCTTATTGCTACGCGGATGGGCGCAACGATTGACGACCCTAAAACTGTCGCGCTTTCCCTGAACCCGTGGCGCTAATATCTCCACGCACCTATAACAAATCGTTGGACGCGAGCGGCGGGAGCGTGTTTCTCAACTTGCGTGATGTGGCGAGGGGTGCTTTGAATCGCGCTGCCGCGCTTCAACTCAGACGTTATGTCGCTCAAATGCTGATCCGTTCCACAACTGTCGAAGACGCCCCAGCGATTAGCGCACTTGTCACCGCGTGTGCTCGCGAACATATCGCATCCTCGCTGTTCGATGGTGGATTGAGTCATTTACTATCTGAAATGACAACCGAAAACCAAGCGAAGCGAATTCGAAATGGTTATCAGTACTTCGTCGCGTTGGAATCTGACACGCTTCGGCTGTGCAGTTGGAATATGGTATTGGCGGGTAGGGCCGAACAAATCCTTGTTAGACATTTACAATTTTT
>QHXH01000451.1 GCA_003222855.1 Acidobacteriota bacterium | reverse complement strand
TGGCCTCAGCACCTGCTGCTGTTGTGAATGACGCACTGGCGCCTGCTGTATTTGATTTTGCCGGCGCTGCTGGCGCTGAGATTGAGCCTGCTGTTGCGCGGCAGCACGCTGTTGCTGCTGTGACTGAATTGTTTGTTGACGCGCAGCCTCTCTCTGCGCCTGCTGTTGTTGACGCAGCAATTGACGCTGATCCTGCGGACGGGTTTGTTGGCCCACTCGTTGGCCCTCTGCCTGGACGGTCGCGCCTTGAACTGTTCGCTGATCCGATTGCTGTCGACGCAACTCCTGTATTTGCTGTCGCGCGCTTCGGTCGCCGCGGGCTGCCTGTCTCGCCAGGTCGGCCATTTGTCGCTCGCGTGCCTGCTCGGCCGCAAGGTTAGGTTGTTGAGTTGTTTGAACGGCTGCGCGCTGATCGGAAATTTGAAGCTTCTGACTCTTCGCTCGATCATTTAGCGGCTCGACTCGCAGGGCGCGCGAAAGATCACGTCGGAACGCTGGCGCTAACGGCGCTGTGCTGGCAACAACCGGCGTGTTCACGATGCGCTGCTCAATTTCTCGAGGCACATCAAATCGTCCCCGCGCTTGCCGTGTCTGAAACGCGGCCGAACGCAGTGGATCGATCGTCAAAGGATCGAGCACCGGTCGCACACGTGCGATCGTCTGCGGATCGACACGCGTGACGATTGTCGGATCGATGACCCGCGCGAATTCAGTTGTCGGCACGACCACGACTGCTCCGGGCGCGCTGATATTGACCAATCGATCAACAACCACGTTCGACGGAGAGACATAAACCGGCTGCCAATTCGGATCGTAGTATCTCGCGACGTACGGGTCGCTCGGACCCAAAGCCACCCACGCAGCACTTGATTGACCGAGAGGAATGAAAGCAACCAGCGCCGGCGAATATGACGGATAAGTACTGACCGGTTCCGGCACCCAGAACCATTCGTTCGAAGCATAAGCCCAGCGGCCATAGTGATATGGAGCGTAGCCCCACGGCTCGTTCGAAACCCACGTCAAGCCATAGGGATAGTCCATCGTCCAATAACCGGACTCGTAGGGCGCCCAGCCGTTGCTCACGCGTGGGTGCCAGGCGTACCCGTAGTCGCTCACGTACTGCCAATCGCCATAATCGTCCAGGTCGTCCAGCCCCGGAACGTATTCACTTACATAGTTGTAACTTGGATACCGGCCAGCCGAATCGTAGTAGTAAGGATCGTCGAGATACGTGTAGTAACTGCGATAACGGCCATCGTAAGTTTTCGGATAACGAGAGCGATAGTAATTGTCGATCAGCGAGCCCGCTTGATTAGGCTCGACGCGAGACATTACCGCGGGCCCGTTACCCTGACATGGAACCGCCAGGTACTCACCCTTCTGAATGCGACTCGCACCCGCCTGGCCCACGACTTGAGCCTGGCCGCTGAAAGTCGTTGCGACCGCATTGCCATTGTCGTTGATCGCTATCTGATAAAGGCCGGGCTGTTCGAGATCGACTGCGCCGCAAGGTGTCGCGACTTCAAACAGATCACCGGATCCGATCGATCCGACATCGAACAGCGCTGAACCATCCCGCAAAGCGACTTGAGTTCGCCGTTCAGAAAGATCCAATACATCAAGCGAAGTATTCCCGTCGATTGTCGCCAAGTTGCGCCCGGTAAAACCAATTTGCATCCGGGAATTCTGTTTCGTATAAATGCGATCGCCGACACTGACGGGCATGTTCGCGGTCGCAGTGACCCATTGCGAATTTGCCGTATTATCGGCGCTTTGATTGATGCCTGCCTGTCCTTCAACACGTTCGATTCGTGCCGCGTTCGGTAGCGAGCTGGCCTCCGCTTTCCGTTCATATTTTGCCCACAGTAGCGCCGCGATTGCGCCCACCACCGCACAGGCGAGAATTACCAGTATCCCATGCGGCCAAAGTTTGATCCTGTTCATAACGCCTCCCCTATTCAATGAATCAACTGGAGATTTTCCTGGAGAGAGAGATTCAGTACGACGCAATTTGTAGGCTGCGCGTCGCCTAACTAATGCGTTGTTAGGGAATCTACATACTATTGCTGGCCAATTGCAGCAAACAGAATTCAGGAAATCGTCTGCTCCGCCGGCAAACGAATCGTGTACAATGTCGCCAATGAGCGAAGAGCGGCGACCGACAATCGGCGAAGAAATCGCCAACAGTTTGAGTCATGGCGCGGGCCTGGCGTTCGCAATCGTGGGTACTCCGTTTCTAATCGTTGCGGCGATGCGATACGGCAGTGCATGGAATACGATCGGTGTGAGCGTGTTTGCTGCGTCGATGATCT
>QHXH01000450.1 GCA_003222855.1 Acidobacteriota bacterium | reverse complement strand
CGTTCGCGGGCGCTGTCCTTTTGGGCCTGGCCCTTTGGTCTGTTCTCAAGCGCGACGACGATGACGGCGGCTATCTGAAACAAAGCCTTGTTCTTGGCACTGCTTTCATGGTTTTCTTCGCGCCTGACTTTGCTTGGTACTTCGCCTGGTTGATTCCGTTTTTGTGCTTCGTGCCATCAATTCCAGTTTTTTATCTGACCGTGGCCAGCTTTTTTCTTTATCTGACTTGGATCTATTGGACTGAGACGCAGTACTTCAGAATAAAAGCGCTGATTTTTGTTCCGTTCTTTTTGCTGGTGGCGCTAACAATCTCGTGGGGTCGCAGAAAATTTGGCGTGCGGCGACTTGTCACCGCCTCGCTTGTTGACAGCTAAAGCACGTGAAACCATATGTCTCAGTAATCATCGCCGCGCTCAACGAAGAGGAGGCGATTGGTAGAGTCATCAATGACGTGCCTCGTCAGATTGCTGACGAAATAATCGTCGTTGATAACGGCGGCACTGATCGCACAGCGGAAGTCGCAGCCGCCGTCGGCGCTCGCGTCGTATTAGAATCCCAGCGCGGATACGGACGGGCGTTTCGCGCGGGGCTGGGCTCGCTTTCTGCTGATTGCAAAATCGTCGTCTTCCTTGACGGCGATGGCAGCGACTACCCTGAAATGATGAATCGGCTCGTTGAGCCAATAATAAAAGGGACACACGACTTCGTCATTTCGTCGCGAACGCGCGGCCGACGCGAGCGAGGAAGCATGAACTGGCACCAGGTGTTTGCCGGATACCTAGTGGGCTTCTTTCTGCGCTTGCTCTACGGTGTGCGCTCGACTGACATGGGTCCGTTCCGCGCGATCAAGCGCGATGCTCTTGAGCGACTTAACATGCGCGAAGAGACTTACGGTTGGCCGCTTGAGATGCAGATGCGCGCAGCACGCGCCGGACTGCGAACACTCGAAGTGCCGGTTGATTACCGCCGCCGCGCCGGGGGCCAATCAAAAATCGCCGGCACAGTGCGCGGATCAGTTTTAGCGGCAACGCGGATTCTGATGACGCTGGCGCGTATTGCCATAGGACCTCGGTAAGGTCTATGGGCTGTAATCCGAAGCTCGAAACACCAGAAAGTAATCAAGGTTGTCCGGCTTAACGAAATCGTATTGATTGACGAGCACAAAACCGGCGCGCGCAGCTTCTTTGACTACCACTTCTTTGTCGAGTCCGTGATCGTCGCCCTTGCCGTTGCGATCGATGATGCCAAGCAAAGCGCCAGTCCGCATTGCCTCGCGAGTTCGTTTCAGCAGGCGAATCGGTTGAGCAACTTCGTGATAGGTCTTTAGTAAAAGAACCGCATCCACGCTTTTCGCCGGCAGCAGCGGATCGTCTTCCTTGCCGAGAATCACGCGAATGTTTGCCAGGCCCTCTCGTTTAGACCGGGTCTCAATGTAGTCAAGATAATCTCGATTGATGTCCACCGCGTAAACAATGCCGCCGTTTCCCACTCGCCGCGCTGCGCGCACAGTAAACCAGCCGGACCCCGCGCCAATGTCAGCTACAGTCGATCCTTCTTTGATTCCCAGGATGTTCATGATCCGATTCGGCTGAAGATTTTCATCGCGTTTTGGATCCTCAAAGATGGAAAGCTCGCCCGTGTATGGCTTGCTCGTGGGACGA
>QHXH01000449.1 GCA_003222855.1 Acidobacteriota bacterium | reverse complement strand
CTGCGCAGCGCGCCGGTTTGACTGCAGTACGCTGGCTGGATCGCGCTCCACTCGAAAGTTTTGACACCGGTCCATGTCTGCATTTTCCCCGCCAGGGCCAGTTTCATCCGTTGAAATACCTGACTGGATTGGCGCGCGCGATTGAACGCGACGGCGGGCGAATCTTTACCGGCACGCATGCGGACGAAATCGAAGGTGGTGAAGACGCCTGCGTTACTACGACGGGAGGTTACAAAATCAGCGCCGACTCGATTGTGGTGGCGACAAACTCTCCCGTGAACGATCGTGTGGCGATTCATACGAAGCAGGCTCCTTATACAACATATGTGATCGGGGCGCGCATTCCGCGCGGATCAGTTCCGACTATCTTGCTGTGGGACGCGCCGGCAGATCTTTGGGAGGCATATCACTACATACGAGTTGAACAAGGCGAGAAGTCGGATGTCTTGATCGTTGGCGGCGAAGATCACAAGACAGGCCAGCAGCATGATGGCGCGCAGCGTTGGGGCAAGCTTGAGCAGTGGACACGCAATCGTTTCCCGATGGTAGAGGGAATTGAGTACCGGTGGTCCGGCCAGGTGATGGAGCCGGTTGACGGCCTCGCATTCATCGGCCGGAACCCGCTCGACGCCGACAACGTTTTCATCGCCACCGGCGATTCAGGCATGGGCATGACGCACGGCACGATTGCCGGCATGTTACTTACTGATTTGATTGTGGGACGGAAAAACCCGTGGGCCGATCTCTATGATCCGTCGCGCAAGACCTTGAAAGCAGTGAAAGACTTTGCGCAGGAAAATGTTAACGTTGCGGCCCAGTACACCGATGTGATCACGCCGGGCGAAGTTGATTCGGTTGATGAAATTCGTAAGGGCGAAGGCGCAATTATGCGAAGTGGCCTGTCGAAGCTCGCCATCTATCGTGACGATGACGGCACCATTCACAGCATGTCCGCAGTCTGCGTTCATCTTGGTTGCATCGTCATGTGGAACGCGGCGGAGAAAACCTGGGATTGCCCCTGCCACGGATCTCGTTATGATGCGGTGGGCGGAGTCATCAATGGCCCCGCGAACAGCGACTTACCGCCGCAGAAGCTGGATTAAGTTGACCGCTTCTATTTTCAAAATCGTAACGTGTAATTCAGCCTGACGTTGCGGCCCATCTCAGGCGCAATCTTTTTGACGAACGAAAGGTGATTCCGATAAAGCCTGTTCGTGAGATTGTTTCCGTTCAGCGCCAGCACGTGGGTGAGACGTCGAGTGACGAACGTGTACGATCCGGCAACATTGAGAACAGCATAGCCCGCCGTTGGCGTTTCGTGATCGAATACCCGATCTTGCTTTCTCGCCATGACCAACTGCGGTCGAAAACCAAAGGCTTTGTATCTCCAATCGATCCCAATCGATCCGCGCAACGGTGGAATTCGCGGCAGCGGCTTGCTTTGATCCGTTAACTCCGCTCGCGCGTAATCAACTCTTCCTGACAACCAAAGCGTCGGTATTGCCTGAACTTCCAGGTTCGCTTCAGCGCCAACGAAACGGCTGGTCGACTGCTCGTAACGTATGATTGGCAGTTTCGACGCGGCATCGTCCTGCCCTGTGAAAGCGGTAAACACAAACTTGCGAATGTTGTAGTAATAGACACCCGCGTCAGCGCGAACCCGCGTCGTCGTGTGCCGCAGCGACAGATCGATGCCATCGCCCTGCTCCGCCACCAAGTCCTGATTGCCGATGTCGAAAGTAAGAATGCCCGCGTGCGGCCCATGGTTATAAAGTTCTTCGAGTGCCGGCGCGCGAAACGAGTGTTGGTAATTTGCGACGAATGTGCCGCCGTTCCACACGCGCGCCCGCGTTCCACCACTGGCCGAGAAGCCAAGAAAATTCCTCGCCCGGAAATCGCCTTCGGGCCGGTAGCCGTTCTGTTCGATGCGCCCGCCGAATTGAAACCCAACTTTCTCAAAGTCCAGACGCTCGAGTGCGTAGGCGGCGAATGAGTGTTGCTTTGTGTGCGGTGCCGGCGCTTCCGCTCCAACCGAAAGAAAGTCACGCGTGAAACCTGAGAAACCGAAAGTGCCCGACAGTTTTCCCTCTCGACGATGATTAAAGTTGGCGCGATAGTTGAAGTTCCGTCTGATTCAAATTCAAATTCGCGCACCTTGTAACGGTTGTACCTGACGGCAAACTCACCGCCCTCGATGAAGCCGCCGAGCTGGCGCAGGCCGCTCTTGATTTCAAAGCTTTGCCGGCGCTCTTTCAAATACTCAAAGTCTATTTCATCCGGCGCCACGGGAATTCCGTGGCGGCGACGATCGTAGGAGTAGCCGAAGTCGATCCAACCTTTGCGATTGAACCAACCTAGACCACCGCTCGCATTCACCGCGCGCCCATACGAATTGATTACCAGGCCGTTGGCCGCGTGGTAGTCATTCGCGTTCTGCAGTCCTTCGTTACCAAAGATCAAAAAGTTCTTCACTCCAAATTTGAAGCCGCCGCTTTCGCCGCCCTGCCGGTTATTACTGCTGCCAAATGCGCCCGCATAACCCGACAGGCCGCGCAAATAAGTTTCGTTCGCCGACACGCCATTGACGACTCCGCCGATCGCATTGCTGCCGTAAAGCAACGTCGCTGGGCCGCGCACGATCTCGACGCGATCAAGCGAAAGAAGATCCATCGGCTCGGCTTCGTCCGCCGACTGTGAAGCGATGCTGCCTAAACGCAATCCATCCTGAAGGACTAAGACACGATCGCCATCAAAGCCGCGAATGACTGGCCGTCCCGAAGCGGGCCCGAAACTGCGTTTGCCTACGCCCGTTTCATTTTCGAGCGCTTCCCCAAGCGAGATTGAATTCTTTTGCGAGAGTTCTATTGCACCCAGGGAAGTGACCGGCTGATATGCCGAATAGGTCGATTCCGGGAAGCCTGACGCTGTCACCGTAACTTGCTCGGTAACTTTATCCAGCGTCAGATCGAAGTTGGCGGTGATGCTCGCGCTTGCGATTGCGATTGTCTTGACTAGATCGGCGACGCGATCGAGGTGAACGATGACCTGATATGTGCCGGGCGGAACGTCCTGAAACATAAAGCCGCCGTGCTCGTCCGTGATGACCGTGCGTTTCAGCTCGACGATTGTGACACTGGCGCCGCGAGCGCCGACATTCGCCGGCTGGACTGTGACCCTGCCATCAAGTCGAACCGTCGAGCTTTGAGCCACGACCGCATTCAAGGAAGACATCGTCAAAATCCCTATTAAACAAATTAACCAGCGAAACATCGCAAACCCCCCTCGATTTCATTGGGAAAAACACCCAACTCAAGCAGTAAGTTGAAAATGACAATCATTTTCAACTATTGGAGTTTAGCATCTTGCGGCTGCGCCGTGTCAACCGAAATGTTCTTCAGCAGTGTGATCCTAATCACCTTTTGGTATCGTTACGTCGATGAAGCAAAGGAAAGTGAGTGCGAAGGATAAGACCGTGCCGACGGCCGCTCGTGCGGGCGGAAAACCGGACGTCGGCGTTAAGGAATTTCTCGCGCTGAAAAAACCGAAAGGGGATCTGATCCTGGAGGTCGAGGACGAGCGTGTTTCGCTCACCAGTCTCGATCGCGTCTATTGGCCGGCGGAACAACTGACGAAGTTCGATCTGCTTTGTTACTACCTGAGAATCAGTTCCT
>QHXH01000466.1 GCA_003222855.1 Acidobacteriota bacterium | reverse complement strand
CGAATCGATCGGCGTGTTCGAAGTTAGCACCCCGCTGGGCGTCAACGATTCGTGCACCGGCAGTGCCGGCGATTGTTCCTTATGCGCAGGGGCCGAAGAATTCGTCCCATGGTGAGCAGCCTGCGGCGTCGCGGTCGAGGATGGCCTGGGCGCGACGCGCTTAGGAATCCATGTCGCCATGCGCGAATGATCCTTTATTACCAACAGGGCCGTCGCCAACACGATTATCAGAATCAGGGCTGCAAACGCATATTTCCAGACGGCTTGATCGATGTTGATTAAGTTCCTGATTCGCGCAACGACTGAATGCCTGGTCGCCTCAGTCCTGAAGCGATCGCCCAAAGCCGTCGATATCTTCAGCGCTTCCCTTCTGTCATGCGTCAACAGGAATCGCTCTCGGCATATCTGGCGCTCTCGATGGCCGATACGCTTAGACGCGTATTCGTCACACAATTCGAGTTCAGTCAAACGCACGCGAGAGACAAGCGTATCGTCCGTGAACAACTGTTCTTCGAATTCTGATTGCTCGCCGCCGGTCAATTCACCCAGCAGGAAACTACGAATCATTTCATCAGAGAAGTCTTGTTTATGTTTCTCAATCATTAAGTGTTAACTGGTAGCCTTCCTTATGGCCGGGCTTCGGATACACTATCCAGACATCGCTCGATGCAGGTTTGTAGTTTCTCTCGAATGCGCAACGCGCGCAGGCGCAAGCTGCTGGCTTTGATTCCCAATTCGCGCGCAATAACTTTGCGCAAATCGATTTTCGCTTTCAGATCTTCAGCGTAGTAACGCTCGATCAGTTGACGAGAGTAAGGCGCGAGCTGCGCAAGACAATTGTCGAGGCAAAGATGAATCTCTTCTCGCGCCTCAACATCCTCGTCGGTTTGGATTAACCGCGGCGGTGGCGGCCGCCGGAGATACTCGTGATGGACGTTATTCATCACGCCGAGAAAATAGAGCGCCTTTTCGCCCGTGTACGTCTCGTGAATATCAGTTACCCGGCGCGCAACTCGATCGATCGTTTCGTCAGCGAGTTCTTCGGCCAGTGTGCAGCCGCGCGCAGCGAGAATCGTAACCAGTCGCCAACGAATTTGCTCGTAAAGATATCCAGCGCGTTCGCGATCCGCATCAAGCCAACTGAGCAGCCGGTCGAAATCCTGTTGCCCGAGTTCCTTGAGCTTTTTCGCGGGTGACATATCCAATCCGTTTTGGAGTTCCGCCTTCAGGCGGCTCTTCCACCTAAAGGCGGTACTCCGAACTCTTTCGACCGGTTTGATGAAGGCAACGTGGTCGCGTTGCCTTCACCCGGTATCTGCGGCTACGGCTTGGCGACGGCTGAGATAGCCACGGTCTTTTCTTCCTTCTGACCTTGAACCTTGACTGTCACCTTGCCGGCCTTCTCGTCAACACTCACCACGGTTGCGTCAGTTGACGAACCGTTGATGGCCACCTTCACCTTATCACCCGCTTTGAGTTGGGCCGAGGCGGCCGGAGACGCGGTGGCCGCGGGCGTGGCCGGCGCCGGCGTGGCCGCACTGGGCTTGTTCTCGTTGCTGCTGTTCGCGTTTTCAGTGCTGGATTCGCAGGCCGTCAAAGCCAGCGCCAGCAATGCAATGGCAAAAAACTTCATCGTCATGAACGTCCTCCCTAACTACGCTTCTGAAAGAAGCATTGTTCAAGTCTCGCCCGTGAATGTAGAAAACAGGCAAAACGTTTCGTGCCTGGAAAGGAAAATCTTTATTGGGATCAGCAGAAGGAAGCTCGTTGAATGATTGGGCCGGGTCGGTTGCCCATTAGCCGCGTTAACGCGGCTTTCCCGCAGGGTTACTAGATCGGGCGTCTTACGCCCGGGGTTATTGACGCACCGAAACCCCCGAGCCCGTTTTAACGGGCTTACGTCCAGGGCTTTAGCCGCGATGTTGAAGCCTTTGATGAAAGCACGCTGGAAGCGCTAACGTGCGGACTGGAGCGCAACCGTCTCGGTTGCTGTCTATGGATATTTAAGTGCAAGCGAGGACCCTTGCGCTCCAGTCCCGAGAGTGGTCTATGAACCCTTCAGACAAGCCGTCTAACTGAAGACGGCTGCATGACCGTTAGTGTTACCCAATCAGCCCAACATCGGCGGCTTCCTCATTGCTAGAGCCCAATCACTTGAACGGTATTGACATAAGGTATATAACCTCGACATCAAGGCGAGCGCTGAATGTGCTCGTCCAAAGCGCGCGGTGCTTGTGGGAGGGCACTTAGCGCGCCTCACAGTCCCCAAAAGATTGTGAGCCGGGGCGGCAACGTAGTGA
>QHXH01000465.1:1680-5075 GCA_003222855.1 Acidobacteriota bacterium | reverse complement strand
CCGCGCAACTGCCGCAACCTTCTATTAGTGCGGTTGAGACACAGGGGGCGCGCGCCAGCATTACAACCTGAGGTTTTGATGCGCAGCTTGTCCTGGTCACATCCATCCGCCGCCGAAACCTGCCTGGCGAAGGCCCGCAACGATGTAAGGGCTTGAGCGCATCAAGCGCCAGAGAAGATCGCTGCGATGATTTTCGATCATGAGAACGATTGGCCCTTCGTTAATTCCGAAGTGCCAGGGTGAGAGCCAGCCGCAGTCGCGACATTTTTCGTCGGGAAAAGTTGGGTTGAAGGTAGCTTCCAACCCATAGTTTCAGCGCCGGCAAAACGATCTCCGGAGCGAATGGCAGTGACGCCACGACGCCCCACGGCGCCAGCGTGCCATCGTCCGGGCCATCAGGAACACCACGCGCAACATAATCGAAAAAGACGCGCTTCGTGCCATCGATTATCAACTCTTTCGGGCCGGGTCCTTCGCACGCAGTCAACCCCCAACAAACTTCGCTGTAGCCCTTGTACCCGTTTGGATTTCGCTTCGCGTACTCTCGCTGCGCATAAGTCGCCCGGCGGCTGTTCTCGAAATAATCCGAGTCGTGTTCGCGCATGAAACCGTCTCGGATTTCGCGGAAATCAATCCAGAGGTGCGAGAACTGATGGGTGAAGAGCGGCGCGGCATACAGATACTCGGAGTCGTAGATTTTCTTCCACTCATAGGCTGAAGTGTGGGCCGCATAACTCTCAGGCGGCAGCGGATGAGTCGGTGACCCCATGGCCAGCACGTAAGCCAGCAAGGCTTCGTCATAGCCATCCCAGCGATACTTCAAAAAGCCTGTTTCCGGCCGCCAGCCGTGAGTAAGCGTGGCTCCGCTGTCCATGGCCCAACGCCAATCAGCGCGACGGTAAAGTTCGTCGGCGAGCTTTCGAATCTCGCCCTCCTCTTCAGACTCTCGATCGAAATACGCAGCCGCGGCCAGCATCCCGGCGAAAAGAAAAGCCGAATCGATGGTTGACAACTCGCATTGCCAGGCGCGCCGGCCCGTCTTCATGTCGAGGAAATGATAATAGAAGCCTTTGTAGCCGGTAGCCTTCGCGTGGGCGCCTTGTTCGCTTGCGGCAAAAAACCGCAACTTGCGGAGAGTTCTTACAATCGCGTCTTCACGCGTGATAAGGTTACGCTCAATTCCGACGGGATAAGCCGACAGTGCCATGCCAATCGCCGCGATGCTTGAAGGCCATCCTTCTTTGGTGCAATCCGCAACCAGCCCATTCTCTGAATTCACTTCGTGAATGAAGTAGTTGAATGCGTCGGATTGAAGATCGGAAAGCAGCTCGTCGTGCTCGTTGGTTAGCTCGTTCATAGACGGGAGTAATTCTAACGCAGCTTCCGTGGGCACGGCGAGAATTAAGAGCTGGAACGATGTCCAACGATATCGAATTCGAACTTCACCTTACTACGAACACGTACCAGGCCATGGAAAGCCGAAGTCGCTTTCACTTTGAAGTCGCTGCGATCAATTGAGAACTCGCCCTGCGCCCGCAGGTCGTTTCCCGTTAGCGTGACCCTGGTTGGTATCGTGATTGGCCGCGTGACTCCATTGAGCGTCAGATCTCCGGCGATCTTCAGGTCATCGATCCGGTTGCCGGTAACTCTTGTGCTGCGAAAGACAATGTCGGGATATTGGTCGGGCAAAAGCACGATATCGTGCAGCTCTTTGTTGATGATCTTTTTCTGCGCGTCGGTAAACACGCTGCTGGTTTCTTCCATCGATGCAGTCCTGGCATCCAGCTCGAGTGAAGAACCTGCGAGCGAGGCAGGATCGAGTCGCGCCTCGCCAGTAAATTCGCGCACGGCGACCAGATGATCATGACCCTTGAACCAAAACAATCCGCCGGCGAAAGCATGCGCGATGAATTTGCTCTGTGATGCATCGAGCCGGTAGCTGGAAATAGCAGGAGGCGCGAGTTTACTAAGATCGCGCGCGACCTCTCCGCCGGCGGGAGAGTCATTCAATCGATTGGCGACATGATTTCTACTGCTCGCGGCCAACCTGTAGCCCAGCGCAAGAACTGCGAGGCACATTGAAAGCACTGCGGCGATCAATTTCAAACCCTTCATAAAACTTTCCTTTCCAGCGGTAGCGCTTCAGCCACGCACCAGCCTTTGAATGCATTAACTCGTGAAACCTGGCGCTTGCTTGCGCCCGAGCAAGCGATCAATCGAATACCGATCCAGATCGACAAACCACAACAAGACGAAATTGATTAGAGCGTACTGCAAGTTGTGCGCGACCGTGGGCGCTTCGCCGAGTATCACTACCCCGAAAGTCAATCCGATTAGCAATAACCCGGAAATCGTAAGACCTATTCGGGTGAACAAGCCCAACACGATGAGCCCTCCCGCCACGACTTCGCAAAAAGGAATTGCGTACGCAAACGGCATAACCATCGCGGCGGGCAGCTTGCCGGCAAATTGTTGGTTCATGCCGCCGACGAAGTTCCCAATGCCGCCAATAAGTTTGCCGATACCAAAGAATAAGAAGATCACGCCGAAGCTCAGACGTAAGAGCCCATACGCACATTCGCGGTGATTCATACGTCAATCCTTTCTGGCGCGCGCGACATCAGTGCGCAAAAATACTGGTGAGCTACGCTTGAGACACGTTAGCACCTGAAAATGTTGTCTGCCTGCAGATTTCGTGACGGAAACGTTGGATTCGCGCGAAATACTTTATGCGGCGTGAATGTGGCGTTGTGCGTCCGGCTTCTCAGGAGATGCCTGCGTCTGCGCGGTCACCGCCACGCCGTGTTTGAAAACCAGTTCGCCTCCCAACCATCCCGCGATCGTCAGTCCAATCACGCCCACGATCGAAAGAATGAACGGCAACGTCGGTATAAGTCCTCCTTAATTTTTCAAGTCCGCGTCGCTCTTATAACGATTTTAGGAACTCAACCAGATCGTTCTTCTCCGCGGCTGTGAGATTCAATTTCTTGAGTTGGTTGTAGTGGTTGACCACGTCAAGCAAAGTCGGGAACCGCCCGTCGTGGTAGAAACCGCCCTTCATGTGAGCGAACAGTCCGCGCAGCGGAGCCGTCCGATACGTGTTGTCGGGCGAGCGCTTCGCCTGAAAATCGTCGATGCCCACGTCCGAAGCCTTATGTGTATTCCAACCCGGCTCAGTGAACAGTGGCGGCACATGACATTGGCTGCAGGCGGCTTTGCCGTTAAAGAGGGTTTCGCCGCGCGCTGCGGCGCTGGCATCGAAACTTCCGGCCGGCGGACGCGGCGGCGGAATCGAGAGTTGATAAAATTGAAGGGCAGACAACTTTTCCGTCACCATGTCTATGGGGCTGCGTTTGTTCCCAAAGCCAGCCTTCGCGGCGATAGGATATTTCTTC
>QHXH01000465.1:0-1584 GCA_003222855.1 Acidobacteriota bacterium | reverse complement strand
GCCATACCGAACGCGGGAGGAATCAAAGTAGCCGCCGGTTTGCCGTCTGGACGAAAAGCTTTGCCGTCTAGATTGAGTTCGGCGTCGAATTTTCCCGGCCCCCAACTCATCAGCACCTTTTTCAAAGTCACATCGTCAACCCCAAGCAGCGATTTGAGAATGCTCGTGTCGGGCGCGAGCGAAACTATTTGTCCGACGTTGAGGTCGCGATTGGGCCAACCGTCCAACCGGCGACCGATACCAGGCATGAATGCATCGTCGACAGTCGAGTGACAGACGGCGCAACTCAGACCGATCGCTTTCAGGCTACCATCCTGATTAAAAGTTCCTTTGACTCCCAGAACCGAGTCGAGCTTGATTAGCGCCAGCGTAGTTGCCGGATCGTCCAAATCTACCTGGCCTGCCTTGACCTTCTGCACCAAGTCGGGCGGCAGCGCCTCCATGTCTACCTTCAATCCCACCGCGAGCGCCGTTTTCGGACTGACGCCCGGCCCAACGCCGCCCAGCTTTGCGCCTTCGATTGCCTGATGAAGTTTCAGCTTATCGGTCCAGTACGCTTCATCGCCGAAGGTATCGAAACGAAAGATCTGGCGTCCGCGCGACAGCATATCCTGCCCGTTCGCCACGATCTGCGCGTCGAAGCTCGTCTGCCTTCGGCTTGGATCGCCTTGCGCATTTTCCCGCGCACCAAAATAAACAATTCCCGCGGCGACGAACGCCAGCAGCACGATGAGCGTGATCAGAAACCATCGTTCCTGTCCGCAGCTTCTGCTCTGATCACTACTAACAAAACGATTTCTCGTGTTAAAGCCCTCCATCCTTGCCTCCCAGACTCCAACTAATCCCGTGGATAATGAATGAGCGGTTGCTTCAATTATATGAACTTATTTGAAACTGAAAACTGCGATGCTCAGAATTGTCCTAACATAGTCCTTCATGACTAACCCCGACGTTGTCGATTGAATTCTCGCGCCGGTCGCTCGTCTAATGACACTTTTCCCGATACACGTCGAGCAAGATCAGTGCCGAGTCAATCGAAGAGTGAAAGTTGGAATGGATTCCCGCTGTGCAATGGAGTTCAGTTTCCAACGTGAGTGATTTCACTTATCCGAATGAATACAAATTGCTTCTGAGGCGTTCTCGATCAGTACCGGCCAGTCTTTCAAAATTGCCAGTTGACAGCGATAGAGTGATAATGTTCAAAATCGAAATCGAAAATCATTATGTAGCATGAAGCGTCAGCTTCGGCACGGCTGTCCTGCCAAAACTATGCCAACCTCGACCGTTAACGGCTTTCACGAGAGTGAGGAAGGTTATCGCTTGCTGTTTGAGAGCAATCCCCAACCAATGTGGATCTATGACCGCGAGACACTTGCGTTTCTGGCCGTGAACGAGGCAGCCATTCAGCATTACGGATATTCGCCGAACGAATTTCTGCGCATGACAATCAGGGATATTCGTCCCTCCGAGGATGTATCCTGGCTGCTTGAAAAGGTCTCTGAAATCAGGCCGGGAATGAATTCAGCATCCGGACGACATCTGAAGAAGGATGGAACAATGATTGATATCGAAATCGTTTCGCAC
>QHXH01000464.1 GCA_003222855.1 Acidobacteriota bacterium | reverse complement strand
AAGGCTATGAAGATCTTACGATTCACGTTCAAGAATGAAGCGAAGTGGATGGTGATCTTTTCTTTGGCGCTACCCGCGATTGGCTTCTTGATCTTACTCGCGCTTTTGCTCATGCGTCGATTCTAGAGTGAGTTGCCCTTGCTGACGCGCGGGCTTCCGACACTTTGATTCGCGTCGTGTCAGAAGCCCGACCGTTAGGGAGGGCAACTGGACAGATTATGTTCACTGGAATCATAGAAGAACTGGGTCGCATCCGCGCAATCGAAAAGCGCAGCGAGGATGCACGCATCGTGATTGAAGCGCACACGGTGACCGAAGGTTCGCGTGACGGCGATTCAATTTCGGTTAACGGCGTGTGCCTCACAGCTCTGGATGTAAAGCCCGATTTTTTCGCAGCCGACGTTTCCAAAGAAACGCTTTTTCGATCGACACTGGGAAACTTGAAAGAAGGTTCGGCGGTCAATCTTGAGCGGGCGGTGACACCGGCGACGCGATTAGGTGGGCACATTGTGCAAGGTCACGTGGATGCGCGCGGCACGTTTCTCGGCTTGGAAAATCACGGCGACTCACGGACGTTTCGCTTTGGCTATCCAAAAGAAGTGTCGCGTTATCTCGTCTTCAAAGGATCGGTTACAGTTGAAGGCATCAGCCTCACAATCGCCAATCTGACTGACGATTATTTTGAAATCGCCGTAATTCCCAAGACCTTTGAGGTCACCAACTTCTCGCAATTGAAACCGGGCGATGCAGTGAATTTGGAAGCGGACGTGATTGCCAAGTATGTAGAACGAATCCTGACTGAACAAGCGAACAGCGGCGCGACCTTCTCTTGAGTCGCCAAATCCCCGTCCCGCGCGTTAAAATCTTAGCAATCTAAGATCGCAAATCTGAAATCAAAAATCTCAAATGGCATTCGCTTCCATTCCTGACGCTGCCGCCGACATTCGCGAAGGGCGCATGATCATTATCGTGGACGATGAAGACCGCGAGAATGAAGGCGATCTCGTGTGCGCCGCGGAAATGGTTTCGGCCGACAAGATCAATTTCATGGCACGCGAAGGACGGGGGCTAATTTGTCTGCCACTCACGGAAGAGCGTTGCGACGAACTTAATCTGCACGCCCAAGTCGCCGACAATACTTCGCAGCTGGGCACTGCTTTTACTGTGTCGATCGAAGCTCGCCGCGGAGTGACCACGGGAATCTCGGCGGCGGATCGCGCGACGACGATTCTCACCGCAGTCGATCCGCGCACTCGGCCACAGGATCTCGCGCGGCCCGGTCACGTGTTTCCGCTGCGGGCTAAGAAAGGCGGCGTGCTGGTCCGACCGGGTCAGACCGAAGCCGCAGTCGATATCGCGCGCATTGCGGGTCTTTACCCGGCAGGGGTGATTTGCGAGATCATGAACAAAGACGGCACGATGGCGCGGCTACCGCAACTGCGCGAGTTCGCCAGCGTCCACGGCCTAAAAATCATCAGCGTGGCCGACCTGGTTCGCTATCGCATCACCAAAGAAGTTCTGGTGCGGCGCGCAGTCGAAACGAATCTGCCGACGGTGTATGGAAGCTTTCAAGCGATTGCTTTCGAGAACACGATCAATGGCGACGTGCATCTGGCGATGGTAATGGGCGACGTGCGTACTACTGATCCGGTCCTCGTGCGCGTGCACAGCGAGAACGTGACCTGCGATATGTTCGGCTCGACGATTGACGACACTGGTTATCAGCTGCGGCGTGCGCTGGAAAAGATTTCCGAAGCCGGCCAGGGCGTAGTCCTTTATCTTCGTCAAAGCGAGCATGGACTCGATCTAATTCATCAATTGCGCACCTACGCGCTGATGCAGGAGCGCGGGCTAAGTAAGACGGAAGCCAGCGCCGAAACTGGTTACGGTTTGAATCGGGATTACGGAGTGGGCGCGCAGATCCTGCATGAGTTAGGACTGCGACGCATCCTGCTTTTGACTAATCATCCTCCCAGGGTAACCGCCCTCGAAGGCTTTGAATTGCAAGTGGTAGGCAACGTGCCCCTTGGTTCGCCGGCATCAGAGGTAGCACAGGCTTTAGTCTGTGATTCATCTCCCTCTCCGGCCGCGGGCGGGGCGAGGTGAAGCATTGGCGAGCAGGAACCGGGATCCGACTCTCCGTTTGTCCAGAACCCGAGAAAAAAGTATGAATTTATCGTCGCTCGCTATGCCCTCAGCCAACTCTCTCCCAAAGGAAAATGGCAGTTTAGAAGTTGAAATTCCCCCGCTTTCAGTTTACAAACAAATAAGGCAGAGATCGGAGATCAGATGTCAGAGGTCAGTTAAGTTTCGTGTTGCGATAGCTGACCTCTGATCTCTGACCTCTGCTTTTTTCGGGCTCTTCCCCTTTCACAATTGGAATTGATGAGATCTTTCGTTACGGTCTGCATCCATGCCCGTAGATAACCATCGCGATAACCCAGGCGAAGATAACCGGGGTGCGGCTCAATCGACAGCACCCGCGGGCGCGCGCAGACG
The DNA here is from genome assembly GCA_003222855.1 of Acidobacteriota bacterium. Lineage (GTDB taxonomy): Bacteria > Acidobacteriota > Blastocatellia > Pyrinomonadales > Pyrinomonadaceae > UBA11740. The sequence goes on along the minus strand of QHXH01000464.1, from coordinate 1,533 downwards.
CATTGTCACGCGGCGCAACGCGGTGATTGCGACGATTGGCCTGGTGTGCGCGGCGATTGCGCTGGCTTTCGTCGCGTTGGTCGTGTACCGGCTCGGCTATGTCGATCGCTACATCGCCGGGCAAATCAAAAACACCCTGTCGAACTATGGCATTCGCGCGGAGATAAGAGATTTTCATACTTCGCTCTCGCCGCAGACCGTCGAGTTGTTGGGCGTCGAACTGTACGACGCAAAAACCGGCGAGAAGCTCGGCAAGATTGATCGCATGCTGGCGACCGTGCGCATTGAAGATCTCTACGCACTCAATCTTCGTCGCNNGGGCTTGAATTGTGGGTGAGCTTTGATGCCCAGGGCCGCTCGAACTTCCGCAACATTCACATCCCACCGCCTGAGCCGAACCAACGTATTCTATTCGCATACTCGACTGCGCACGTCGAGCTAAAGAACTCGCAGGTTCATTACGGTGACGTGCTCCACAGCTTGTCAGGCGAAGGCCGCAATCTGCGCGCAACTATTCAGCCCGACGACCCGAACGCGCCGTCGTCGAGCTGGATGAACACGGTCGTGTTCAGCTCAACCAACTCGACGTTCGTTTATGACGGCCGTCCCATCAATGATATCGATATCGAGGCGCGCGGTCGCGTCAATCAAATCCGCGCCGAGATTCAAGACCTGACCTTGCGTTCTCCCATCGCCGAAACACACCTGCAGGGCGTGATGGGCGATTGGCGGAATCTGAGATATACGCTGAATGTCACCTCGACAGTCGATCTGACGCAGGCCTCAGACATTTTGCAGACGGGCACGACGTTGCGTGGCGCGGGTAATTTCGTCGGCACGGTGACAGGTGACGGCGATCATTATCAGGTTGATGGCACCATCAAGTCAGACGCGCTGGCGGCTGACGGCGTGCGGCTGCAAGCCTTGAATGTCTCCGCAAAAGGATCAGGCGAAGGTAAGTCGTACGATTTCAACGGACGGGCGGTGGCCCAGCTCTTAACCGCCGGGGATTTTCAACTGAACGCAGTCCAAATCACCGGCGGGGTCATGGGAACTGGCTCAGACTTTCGCTGGGTCGGCGAACTGCGCGCAGCCGCCGAGAAAAGTTACGGCACCACAATTACCGGATTGATTCTGCGGGACGCGCGCGCTGAGTACCGCGATGGTGTGCTGACTGCCTCGGCGCCGCAATTTAGCGGCAACAGCCTTGCGAGTTCAACTGCAAAGGTTCAGAACGGAATTCAGGCGAACGATCTGCGCGTCAAAATCGAGAACGGAAAAACCAACGCGACTATCGCGACTGCGAAGGCCGGAAAGATTCAGTCAGGCGACATGGCGGTCAACGGCGTCACCGCCAGAGCGATCGATATCAAGAGCGATGGCAACGTAACGAATGTCACGGTGCAACAGGTCGAGCTGGGCGAAGCAAATGCATTCGGCGCGCAGACCGGCAGCATCAACATCGCCGGCGTCCGTCTGGCTGTGCACAACGGGCGCGTGCAGGGAACGACCAACGATATCGCCGCGGGCACC
>QHXH01000463.1 GCA_003222855.1 Acidobacteriota bacterium | reverse complement strand
GGGTACATGTTTAAGTTCAAAACCACGAATTCACCACGGCTGATTCAGGCGGCGATTAGCGAACTTGTCGGCGAAGATGAAGCGCGAAAATTCTGGCAAACTTATCGCGACAATTACATCACGCCAGCCGACATCAAATTCATAAAACAGTCCGGCTTCAACTCGGTCCGAGTTCCTTTCAATTACCGTCTTTTCGTCTCGGACGGAACCGTTCGCAGACTGGATGGTCCAGGTTACGAGTTGTTAGACAGAGTCGTTGACTGGTGTCGCAGGGAAGGTCTCTACGTAATTCTGGACATGCACGCGGCGCCTGGCGGACAGACCGGCGACAATATCGACGACAGTTTTGGCTACCCTTTTCTTTTTGAAAGCAGCGAGAGTCAGCAGTTGACCATTAACTTGTGGCGCAAGATTGCCGCTCGTTACCGGAATGAACCGGCTGTGATCGGATACGATCTGCTTAACGAACCGATCGCGCATTATTTCGATACCGTATCACTGAACCCAAAACTCGAACCCGTCTATCGCAGGATCGTTTCGGGAATCCGAGAGGTGGACCGGAATCACATTATCTTTCTTGGTGGCGCGCAATGGGACACCAACTTCAAAATCTTCGGCCCGCCTTTCGATCCTAAGCTTGCGTACGCCTTTCACAAATACTGGATGACGGTGAATCAGGACGCCATCCAGGAATATCTTACATTTCGCGATAGATACAACGTGCCGGTCTGGATGGGTGAGTCGGGAGAGAATACTGATGAGTGGATCGATTCTTTTCGGAAGTTACTCGAAGCTCATAAGGTTGGTTGGTGTTTCTGGCCCTATAAGAAACTCGAGGCCACCTCATGCATTGTCTCGATAAACTTGCCGGAGGATTGGGCGACCATCGTCGACTTTGCGGATGGACCACGCACGACCTTTGAGGAAGTGCGAAAGCGCCGGCCTCCGAAAGAAAAAGTTCAGAGAGCGTTGAGCGATTATCTCGAGCGCATAAAGTTCGCGAACTGTCGAATCAACTCGGGTTATTTGAAGGCGCTGGGGTTAAAGTGAACGCAAGACTTGGAGCCACGACTGTGGTGTTCGGTTTCGAAGGACGACACCACATACAGATAGTTTGTCCAGCCGTCTTCAGACGGCTTACCCGAAGGGTTAGTAGCCCAGCGCTTTTTAGCGCTGGGACAAGCCCGCGGATTAATTGTTAGCGCGCTTCAGCGTGCTTGTGAATTTGCTGATAACGGCTAAAGCCTTTAACCCAAAGCCCGTTGAAACGGGCTTTCGAAATAACTCTTGTGCGCCCCGGGCGTAGAACGCCCGGTCTAGTAACCCTTTCGGGCAAGCCGCGTGAACGCGGCTTAGGACCAATGTTCGAAAACCTTATTATTTCTTAATACCTAGCCCCAGAGCTTTCACTACCTGATCATCAGGCGTCGCGTGGCCATTCTGCTTATTGACCACCCCAAAGCCACCCGCATAATCCCACATAGTCCAGCCGATGCCGTACTTTTCCAGCGCGGCGCGCATGTCCCTGATCCAGGCGGCGCGATCCGCGGGCGGCGCAAAGTTCCGAAAGACGCCGAACTCGTTGCAAGTAAGAGGGACCTGATACTTTGCCGCCCAGGCGGCGGCCGTCCCAATCTCCCGGTCAATGCGGTTGCCATCCCAACGATCCTCGCCATAGCGAAGCAGATTATTACGCGCCTTCTCGTCGCCAATCGTGTCGAGTATTCTGCTGACGCTTTCGGGATTCGATGGGTACGGGACGTTCTTATAGAAGGGCACATTGGGGCCGGCCCAGGTTGCGCCCTGATGGGTGAACGCAAACGGCTCGTAAAAGTGGAAGTTGTAAATGATATTCCGATCGCTATAAGGGATCAGAAACAATAATTCCGGAAGACCTGACCACCTGTGTCCTGATGCGATGATCGTATGTCGCGGTGCGCCCAGGCGAATGGCGGCAATGAGTTTTCCCTGCATCCCCAGCCAACGATAGCCATCTTCGACCATCGGCTCATTGATGACTTCAAGAAACACGCGTTCGGGATCACGCGTTGAGAGATGCTGGGCCAGAGCTTGCCAGAATTTAGCGAAAGCTTCGATCTGCCGATCGTTGCTATTGAGTTTGATCTTGAATTCATCAGACGGGTGGATATCAACGATAACGGCCAACCCGTGCGCCAATATCGTGTCCAGCGCATTGTCGAGATACTTGAGATAGTCGTCTTTTAGTCTGGAAGGATCTTCTCCATTGAGCAGTGGCGCGGGTTCGACGGTCAGGCGAACATGATCAAAGCCGATGCTTTTGATTAGCGCGATGTCCCCCGCCGTGGTATGCGATTCGAGATGAGCTTGTGAATAATCGCCCGATTGCGCGAACCAGTGACTGAGATTTATTCCGTGATGCAGCCGGGCAAGTCTGGAGGCTGGAACGCCCGACTGTGCTGAGAAATGCTCGGTCGCGTTGATTCCATTATCGCGTAGCCCGCCCTTCATTGCAGTTGACACGGGCGTCAAAATAGAGCTAGTTACGGCAATGATTCCAATGAGAATCCAAGGTTTCCACACGCCGATTCTTTTAGCAGCGACGACAAGAGAAAGCAACGTAAAGATCTTCTGGGTTCTGGATTCAGTTTACGGCTCTCCTTCACACCGCCGCTTTAGCGCGGTGTTCGAATCTAAAACGATCAGAAACCGTTTAAACGGTTTCCCTCGTCTGATCACGCGGGGGACCACCGCGCTAAAGCGGCGGTGTGATTGAAATTCAAACTGCATCAGTACGCCCTTTTTGAAAAATGAGTAAACAGATGTGCGCAAGAGTGCTGACAGCCATCCTGGTTCTGCTAACTCTCGCTGCCGGCCCTGCTCAATCTCAAATCAGATCCAGGCCGCTAGATCTATCTAACATCAGAATGCCGCTGTTGACCGGTTGGCAGTTTCGCGAAGCCGGCAAAGACAATTGGTATTCCGCCAGCGTTCCGGGTTGCGTACACACGGACCTGCTCAACAACAAGCTGATCGACGATCCTTTCTATCGAGACAACTAGGCAAGACCGATTCGGAATATACGACGACCTTCAAGCTCACGGCTGAGATGCTCAAGCGAGCAAATCTCGAATTGGTTTTTGAAGGGCTGGACACGTATAGCAACGTGTTTCTCAACGATCAGCTCCTGATAAGCACGGACAATATGTTTCGCACGTGGCGGGTGAACTTTAAACGCTTGGCGAAACCTGGCGCGAACACCCTTCGGATACTTTTTCGTTCGCCCATTAATGAAGTTTTGCCTGTAATGGCCAGGATGAACTATGAACTTCCAGCGGGAAATGATCAGGGAGAGAAAACCAGTCCGCACACACGCAAGGCGCCGTACCAATATGGTTGGGATTGGGGCCCGCGGTTCGTGACCAGCGGCATCTGGCGTCCGGTTTTCCTCGAGGCCTGGGACGACGCGCGCGTAGCTGATCTGCACATTCAGACCAGGGAGATTCGCGCCGACATTGCAAACGTGACTGCCGAGGTTGAGGTGATTGCGGCCGCCAGAACCAATGCCACAATCGTCCTAAACAATTTGACTAATAAGACCGTGACCCGACGGAGCCTTACCTTGACGCCAGGGACTAATCGCGTTGCTCTTAACATCACTATTCCGCATCCATCGCTTTGGTGGCCCAACGGACTAGGCTCCCATCCTCTCTACACTTTCAAAGCTCAACTGCTGATCAAAGGCAAACCTATTGATGAAGCCCGTATTCGCACTGGTCTGCGTAGCCTGGAGCTCAGGCGACAGCGTGACGACACCGGTGAAAGCTTCACCTTCGTGATTAACGGCGTGCCGGTCTTTGCCAAAGGCGGCAACTGGATTCCAGCCGATAGTTTTCCCAGCCGCATCACAAAAGATAAATATCGCAAACTGGTTCAGTCCGCGCGTGACACTAACATGAATATGCTCCGGGTTTGGGGCGGTGGAATTTACGAGAGTAATTATTTTTATGAACTTTGTGACGAGATGGGGATTCTCGTCTGGCAGGATTTCATGTTCGGATGCAGTTTGTATCCGGCCGATGAAGCGTTTCTCGAAAACGTGCGCCAGGAAGCCGCCGATAACGTGAAGCGTCTGCGGAATCATCCCAGCATAGTGATTTGGGTCGGCAACAACGAGATCGAGTCAGGCTGGTTCCACTGGGGTTGGAAAGAAAGATTCCCGGCCAGCCTTTGGGATGACTATCGTAAGATCTTCTACGGCGTGCTCCCGGATGTATGTGCGTCACTGGATCCTTCACGTCCTTACTGGCCGAGTTCGCCCAGCTCGAACCTGAAAGATGATCCGGAATCACAAAAGATGGGGGACCTTCATTACTGGCAGGTTTGGCACGCTTCCGCCCCATTTGCCGAGTACGAAAAACAGTTTCCGCGCTTCATGAGCGAATATGGTTTTCAATCTTTCCCGCAACTCGAGACCGTCGCCACCTACACTGAGCCCGCCGACCGCGAGGTCAGCTCGCCCGTGATGATGGTCCACCAGCGGCACCCGCGCGGCAACCAGTTGATTCGCGAATACATGTTGCGCGAGTATCCTGAGCCTAAGGACTTCGAATCATTTCTCTACGTTAGCCAGGTCTTACAAGCTGAGGGGATCAAGATCGGCGCCGAGCACCTGCGGCGCATCATGCCGCACAACATGGGTTCGCTTTTTTGGCAGATCGATGACTGCTGGCCGGTCGCCTCCTGGTCGAGCATCGACTACACGGGGCGCTGGAAAGCGTTGCAGTACTACGCGCGGCGTTTCTACAACGACATTTTAATCAGCCCGCATGAAGAG
>QHXH01000462.1 GCA_003222855.1 Acidobacteriota bacterium | reverse complement strand
ACCAAATAATCCCGATCCCGATTTGAGCCCGGCGGGACAAGGGCGGGCCCAGGAGATAGTCAGAATGTTCGGCGACGCGGGCGTCTCGGCAATCTACGCCACGCAATACAAACGCACGCAACAAACCGTCAAGCCTTTGGCGGACAAGCTGGGGATACCGGTTACCCAGGTCAATTCAAAGAACTCCGCCGAAGTGGTGCGACAAATCCGTTCGCAGCACAACGGTGAAGTCGTTCTGGTTTCGGGACACAACAACACTGTGCCGGAGATCGTCGCGGCGCTCGGCGGCCCGCAACTTCCCATAATTCCTGAAGCTGAATTTGACAATCTTTACATCGTTACCATTTACCGGGTGGGAAAAGCGAAGCTGTTGAAACTGAAGTACGGCGACGCCATAAAATGAGAAAGAATTAGCCACAGATTAACGCAGATACACGCAGATAGGATGACTAATCAGTTAAGACTGCAGCTGTTCTTCAGGTGGTTATCCCACGGGTTTTCTGATCCGCGTTTAGTTAAGACTGCAGCTGTTCTTCAGGTAGTTATCCCCCAGGGGTTTTCTGATCCGCGTTTATCTGTGCTGATCTGTGGCTAATTCTGTATTGAGTGACTGTAGGTTCTTTAACATGAAATCTTCCCTTTAAGGATGCCATGAAGAAAAAAACTCCACCTGATAAACGCACGAAGATTTCCGAAGACCTGGACCGGCGCGCATTCGTCGCACTTCTTCCCGCCCTGGGCGCTGCTGGAGTCGCGGCTGCAAATTTTCCGCTGAACGCGGCGGCGCAAACGCCCGCGCCATCCCCTTTGCCGTCCCCAACGCCAACAGCCATGCCGTCGCCTTCACCAACGCCTCCGCGCGTCACGAAAGAGATGTTGCGAAACACCGAGAAGTTGATTGGCATCGAGCTCACCGACGCCCAGGAAGTCGACGTGCCGCTCGACACGGAGCCGGCGATTGCCTTTCATCCGGCGCGTGCGAGAAAGGAATTGTACGCTCCGAAAGCGAAGTTTCGGTTTGGCAAGGTGGAGCTGCCGCAGTTCAAATCAGTTGACGATCTCGCATTCGCCACGGTGCCACAGCTTGCCGAGCTGATTCGCACGCGCAAGATCTCTTCGACCGAACTGACGAAGATGTACCTCGCGCGTCTAAAACGTTACGGACCAAAGTTACTGTGCATCGTGACGCTCACTGAAGACCTGGCGTTGAAACAAGCCGCGGACGCTGACGCCGAAATCAAGCGCGGCAAATATCGCGGGCCGCTGCACGGAATTCCCTGGGGCGCTAAAGATCTGTTTGCCACGAAAGGCATTCCCACCACCTGGGGCGCCGAACCTTATCGCCACCAGATGATCGACTACGATGCCACAGTCATCGAGCGTCTGCGCGCCACCAGCGCAGTGTTAGTGGCGAAACTGTCCATGGGCGCATTGGCCCAGGGACCAAAATGGTTTGGCGGCGTGACGCGCAATCCCTGGCAGCCTGATGATACCCAGGCCGGCTCAAGCGGATCGTCCGCCGGCCCGGCATCAGCGACCGCCGCCGGTCTGGTTGGCTTTTCCATCGGCACGGAAACGTTGGGCTCGATCGTTTCACCTTCATCGCGCTGCGGCGTGGTGGGGCTCAGGCCCACGTACGGTCGCGTCAGTCGCTACGGCGCCATGGGACTCAGTTGGACCATGGACAAGATTGGGCCCATCTGTCGTGGCGTCGAAGACTGCGCGGCGGCGCTCGACGCGATCTATGGCCCGGACGGCCGCGATATGACTGTCGGCGATGCGCCTTTCAATTGGTCGGCCGACATGCCGCTAAGCAGTCTGCGGGTCGGATATTTGAAAGCCGAGTTCGAAACGACCCCGCAGCCGAACGCCAACGAGCAGCAGCGACGTCTTACGGATTCGCGGAATGCAATGTACAAAGATGCGCTGGCAGCGCTCGAAAGAGCGGGCGTGAAGATGACCCCGATCGAGTTGCCAAAGTTTCCGACGGGGAACATTCGTTTCCTTCTAACCGCGGAAGCGGCGACGGCGTTCGATGACATCACTCGTGACGGCCGCGTGAATCAATTGTCCGGACAGGATCCCGGCGACTGGCCCAATAGTTTCCGCACTTCGCGTTTTATTCCCGCGGTTGAATACTTGCGCGCCCAACGCCTGCGCGTTTTGCTGATGCGCGAAATGGACAAGCTCATGTCGCAATGGGACGTGTTTGTCTCGCCGGCGCCCAACAGCGCCAGCTTAACGATCACGAACCTGACCGGCCATCCGGCGGTGTGTCTGCCATGCGGTTTCCTCGACATCCCGGGACCTAACAATGGGCCGCTGCAGCATCTGCCGCAGGCGATCATGTTCACCGGCGGTTTGTACGATGAAGCATCGCCGCTGCGGGTCGCGCTCGCATTTGAGAAAGCGACACAGTGGCACACGATGCATCCGAAAGTTGATTGGGCTTAGGAGAGCGATCAGAAGTACAGATTGCGAAACATAGTTTGTGCCGTCATAGTCTTCGGTTACGGGTTTGTTGGGCGCCGGAGAGATGTCTATACTCCGTGGCTCTCTGAGTAGGCACAGTGGACTTGCCCTGATTAAGTGGACACATGGTTTAGGCAGCCGCACTCAGGATCCGTTGCTCGTATTGCCACGGACTGAGGTAATCAAGAGCCGAATGACGACGCTGACGGTTGTACCAGATTTCGATGTACTCAAAGATGGCGCTGCGGGCAAGTGCCCGCGTGGGCCACTGGCGCCGATCGAGCAACTCCCATCTGAGAGTAGCAAAGAAACTTTCCGCCACGGCGTTGTCATAACAGTTAGCTCGGCGACTCATGCTGGAAATCATTTGATGAGCAGCCAGCAATTCTCGATAGTCGAGGGCCGCATATTGAACTCCGCGATCCGAATGATGCAACAGCCCTTTTTCAGGACTGCGCCGAGCGAGGGCCATCCGCAAAGCCTCCACACTCAAGTCGGCCTCGAGCGATTCACGCATCGCCCACCCGACGACCATCCGGCTGCCAAGATCCAACAGGACCGCCAGATACAACCAGCCTTCGCCAGTGCGAATGTAGGTAATATCACCACACCAGGCGCGGTTGAGGCCGGCCGTTTCCTTCACTCCGAAGCGCCGGCGCAACACATTTTCAGCTATTCCATATTCATGTTTCGAGTTCGTGGTCAGCGGCCGGTAGCGACGTTTTGTCTTGGCGCGCAGGCCGGATTCACGCATCAGCCGAGCAATTCGATTCCGGCCGCATGGCTGCCCCGTAGCCAGCAATTCGCGGTGGATACGCGGACTGCCGTAAGTTCCCCGACTGGTCTCATGAATGGCTCCAATAATCATTCGCAAACTCTGGTTTTGGGCGGCCCGCGGACTGGGGGCTCGTCTCTCTGCGGCATAGAAACCCGAGCGACTAACCTCCAGCACCCGGCACATCAGCACCACCGGAAATTCCTGACGATGAACTCGTATGCAGGCGTACTTCACGATCGTTCTTTCGCGAAGTACGCCGCCGCTTTTTTTAGGAAGTCTCGTTCTTGCTCCAGGCGCTCAACTTCGCGTCGCAAACGCCTGAGCTCTTCTTCCTGGCCGCTGGCCTTGCCAGAGCCCATGAAGACATTTTTTCGCGCACGTGGTAAACCTTCTACCTGTCGCTTCCAGTTGCGCAGCATGTCTGGTCGGATCCCCAGTCGCCCGGCTACTGCGGTCACCGACTCATCTCCTTCGCTTACTAGTCGCACAGCTTCCA
>QHXH01000461.1:7017-9973 GCA_003222855.1 Acidobacteriota bacterium | reverse complement strand
ATTTCGGCGCTCCCCTGGACCTTCAAAGATGGGTGGGCGCGAACACGCACCGTCATATCGTCAAGGACGATCTCCAGAAAGACATCACAATCACCGGCCGCACCTTCCAGGATAGCTTTGACTGCCTCGCAACGCGCGCCACCGTTGGTTTGCGCACCGCTAATTCGGATCACTAACTCTCTCGCTTTCTGCTGCACCGCCTCTGTCAAGGCATTCACTCTTTCGGCAATAAGAGTGATGGCCCCTTCATCGCTAATCTCGGCCCTGCCGGTGATGAGAATCGTCGCCTCTTCCATCAGAATGGAACTGTTTCGCCGGTAGGGCTCGGGCCAAAGAACGCATTTGACCGAGCCTGCTTGATCTTCCAAACGAAAGATTGCGAAGCGATCGCCTTTCTTGGTTGTCTTTAGCTGGAGTTCCCGAATTAGCCCGGCAACAACGGCCCGGCTGCCACTATCGCGCTGCGCCAACTCTGCCGAAGTCGTCGCGCCGAGTTGCGAGATGGTCTCGGAAAGGGCGTCGAGCGGATGGCCCGTGATGTAAAAGCCCAACGCCTTTTTTTCCGCGGTCAACATTTCTATCGCCGTCCAGGCAGTCGCATTTGGTAACGACACTTCCACGGCCGCGGTCCCTTCCTGGCCTCCGAAGAGATCGTCCTGGCCGAGCGCGCGCGTGCGTCGAGCTCTGGCGGAACGACCCAGGGCCGAATCAATCACCGCGTAGAGACGTGCGCGCCATTCGTTGGACTCTACGTTTGACGGTTTGACAGAGTCAAAGGCGCCGCTGCATACCAATCCTTCCAAAACGCGCTTATTGATCGCGCCGTCTTCCAATCGCTCCGTGAAATCAAACAGAGATCTGAACGGACCCTGCTCACGCGCTTTCATAATCGCGTTCACACTCGCGAGTCCGATTCCCTTAATCGCTGCCAGCCCATATCGAATTGCTCCCTTTAGCGCCGTGAATCCGACTTCGCTCTCGTTAACGTCCGGCGGCAAGAGCGCAATTCCCTGCCCCCGCATCTCTTTCGTATAGCGAAAGACCTTCGCCGTATCATCAACTTCGTTCGACAACACAGCCGCATAGAAATGCTCGGGGTAGTGAGCCTTTAGATAGCCCGTCTGAAAAGCCAGGTAAGCGTAAGCCACGCTGTGCGCCTTGGGAAATCCGTAATCCGCGAACTGGGCCATCAACGAGAAGATCTGCTGGGCTTTGTCCTGCTTGATGCCGCGTGCGACCGCCCCCGAAATAAACTTCTGTTCCTGGCGGGCCATTTCTTCGCGGTTCTTCTTGCCCATTGCTTTGCGCAGACTGTCGGCTTCCGCCATCGTATAGCCAGCGAGCTTCTGCGCGAGTTGCATTGCCTGCTCCTGATAGACGATCACACCGTTCGTGCTGTCGAGAATCTCCTTCATCTCGGGAGCGATGTAGCGGACGCTTTTCTTTCCGTGATGCCGGAGGATGAAATCGTCCACCATTCCTCCATCGATTGGTCCCGGGCGATACAACGCGTTAAGCGCCGAAAGATCCTCAATGCTGTTAGGCCGTAACTTCCGGCAAATCTCCTGCATGCCCGACGATTCGAATTGAAAAATAGCATCAGTCCGGCCTTCGCTAAACAGTTGCATAGTCTTCTCGTCGTTAAGCGAAATCTTTGCCCAGGCGAATTCCTCGTTAAGCACACGCTTTATGCTCTTTAAGCAGTCGCTTATAATCGTAAGCGTGTTAAGCGCCAGGAAATCCATCTTAAGCACGCCGACCTTCTCGAGGTCGGTCATCTCGTATTGCGTTGTCACTTCATCCTTGGCGGAAACGGCTATGGGAATTAGTTCCTGAAGCGGCTCGGGTGTAATCACGACGCCGGCCGCGTGCACCGAGACGTGACGCGCGCAGCCTTCCAGACGCTGCGCCAGATCGATCAGGTCACGGACCTGCTCGTTCTGCTCCATGGTCTTGCGGAGTTCAGGTACTTGTTGAATTGCCTGCTCGATGCTGACGTTCCGCCCGCGCACCGGCGGCGGAATCATCTTGGATATCCGATCGACCTCTGAGTACGGCATATCGAGCGCACGTCCCACATCCTTGATTGCCGCCCGTGATGCGAGGGTCCCAAAGGTTACGATTTGGCAGACGGAATCTCGTCCATACAGTTTCGAAACGTGGTTGATAACTTCTGCCCGCCCGCGCACGCAGAAATCAATATCAATGTCCGGCATTGAGATGCGCTCGGGATTGAGAAATCGTTCGAAGAAGAGGTTGTACTTCAGAGGATCGATATCGGTGATCCCGAGACAATATGCGACCAGCGAACCTGCCGACGATCCCCGGCCCGGTCCTACGGGAATGCCATGCTCCTTCGCGTACTTCACAAAGTCCCAGACGATCAGAAAGTAACCGGCGTATCCCATGCCTTTGATAACTTCGATCTCGTGACCGAGCCGCTGCTCGTAGTCAGAAAACGTGTGCGACATTTCGCCGCGACCGAACTCAAGGTCCCAAACACTCTGTTTCCGAGTCTGATAACCGACGCGCACTACCTTCTCAAAGTAATCGTTCGCCGACAATCCGGCTTCCGACTCAGGTATCGGGTAATTCGGCAGGTAGTTAACGCCCTCTGGCAATTTCAATTCGCAGCGTTCGGCGATCTCAACTGTCCGCTGCAATGCGCCAGGCAACTCGGCGCCAAAGATGTCCCACATCTCTTCGGGCGAACGCACATAAAAATTGGGCGTTCCATAGCGCAGACGATTTTGATCGTTAACTGTTTTGCCCGAACCAATACACAGCAGCAAATCATGCGCTCGCGCGTCATCCGGCTTTAAGTAATGCGCGTCGTTCGTCGCGACTAACGGAATACCTGTGCGCTTCGACAACTCAATGAGCGGCTTTCGGATGCGCGCTTGCGGTTCAAGGCCATGCTCCTGAATCTCGAGGAAGTAATTCCCCTTGCCCATGA
>QHXH01000461.1:4692-6976 GCA_003222855.1 Acidobacteriota bacterium | reverse complement strand
AACTCCCGACATGCATGCCGATAAAGCAATCAAGCCTTTGCTGTGTTGGGCGAGCAGCTCTTTATCGATGCGCGGTTTGTAGTAGAAACCTTCCGTGAATGCCTTCGAAGTCAGCCGCGACAGGTTGCGATATCCTTCATAATCTTTCGCCAGCAGAATCAAATGGAAGTTTGCTTTCTCTCCGCCAATTGATCGGATAGAACGATCCATCCGGCTGCCGACGGCCACGTAAGTTTCGCAACCGATGATGGGTTTGATCCCGCGCGCCTTCATCGTGTTATAGAACGAGATGGCGCCATACATATTGCCGTGATCAGTAACCGCGCACGCCTGCATTCCGAGTTGCTCGGTGCGTTCGGCAAGAGGTTTTATTTGAATTGCGCCGTCGAGAAGACTGTAGTCGGTATGTAGATGAAGATGAACGAAGTCCTTGTCCTGCATAATGAAAAACAGCGCGGGGGGGAAAATCGTGTCTGTTCAGTGCCACACTATATCACGTGGCACGCGGTGATCAACTTAACAACATGTTGACGCGGGATTTTTTTGAAGTCAGGCGCTGGAGTCAGTACCGAGAGCGATAGCGACCGGGTTAATCCCCGAAGTTGCAGTTCGGCTGGCACAGCGCTACCCGATCGCTATCGCTCCCGGTACTGACTGCATGTCCAACGCTCATGCAACTGCTCACTGCTCACTCTCTCATTCCCATTCAATCGTACTCGGCGGTTTTGAGCTGATATCGTAGACGACGCGGTTAACGCCCTTCACTTCCGAAACAATGCGGCCGGAGAGACGCGCCAGCAGATCATGCGGCAGGCGCGCCCAGTCGGCCGTCATGCCGTCGACGCTGGTAACTGCGCGAATTGCGATCACGCGATCATACGTGCGCTCATCTCCCATCACCCCCACCGTCGAAACGGGCAGCAGAACGGCGAAAGCCTGCCAGACGGAGTTATATAAACCTGCTCGCCTGAGTTCTTCATCGACAATTCGATCGGCTGCACGCAGAATGGACAACCGCTCTTCAGTGACGTCCCCAATTATTCGGACCGCCAGGCCCGGACCGGGGAAAGGATGCCTCGTAAGAATCTCTTCCGGGACGTCAAGCTCGCGCCCGATCACGCGGACTTCGTCTTTGAATAGTTCGCGCAGCGGTTCAATTAGCTTCAGGTCCATTTTTTCCGGCAAGCCGCCAACGTTGTGATGGCTCTTGATTGTTACCGAAGGCCCGCGCACCGAAACCGATTCGATCACATCCGGATAAAGAGTTCCCTGGACGAGAAACCGGGCATTCCCAAGTTGTTTTGCTTCCGCCTCAAAAACCTCGATGAAGGTGCGACCGATGATCTTGCGCTTAGTTTCTGGATCGACGACACCACTCAGGGCGTTCAGGAACTCTCCACTCGCATCGACGCCGCGCACATTCAGTTTCAGCGCTTGTTTCAGGAGTGCCAGCGTCGATTCGAATTCGCCCTCCCGAAGCAGTCCGTTGTTGATGAAAAGGCACGTCTGCCGATTTCCGATGGCCCGATGAACCAGCGCCGCGGCCACCGAAGAATCGACGCCGCCTGACAGTCCGCACACGACCTGATCATTCTCGCCTACGGTCTGCCGGATTCGCGCGATCTGTTCCTCAATGACGGCCGCAGGACTCCAATCCCCTTTGCAGCCGCAGATCTCAAAAAGAAAGTTTCGCAGGATCTGCCCGCCCATTGGCGTATGCGCAACTTCCGGATGGAACTGAACTCCATAAATCTTCTGATCAGGATTTTCGAAAGCGTTCACGCCCTCAGCTGTCTTCGCGGTCATGTGAAACCCTTCGGGCAAGCGCGTAACCCGATCGCCGTGACTCAACCAAACGTCCATTTCGCCCGGCAAGCCCGCAAACAACCGCGTACTTTCGTCCACTACCGTAAGTCGCCCATAACCGTAGCCGCGACTCTTGGAGGGCTCAACTTCGCCCCCGAATTCATAGGCCATTAATTGCAGCCCGTAACAGATTCCCAGGACCGGGCAGCTTACGGCACTTATCAATCCCGTCTCTGATCGCGGCGCCTTCTGCTCGTAAACCGACGCCGGGCCGCCGGAAAGAACCAGCCCGCTCGGATCAATCGACTGGATTTCGCGTAGCGGAGTACTGAACGGAAGTATCTCGCAATAGACGCCGGCTTCTCGGATTCGGCGCGCGATCAGTTGAGTGTACTGTGAACCAAAGTCGAGTATGATTATTCTTTCGTGACTATCGGTCGGCAAAAAGAAGACCTCCGCGCTCGGCTGAACGTCAAAA
>QHXH01000461.1:0-4610 GCA_003222855.1 Acidobacteriota bacterium | reverse complement strand
TGACTTTGCGTATCTTTGCGTCTTTGCGTGAGATTACCTCTTGATGCAGTGACGGTTCACGCAAAGGCGCAAAGCCGCGAAGAAAAACCGCAAAGTACGACACTACCCGCAAGACCAAGTAAGCTTTTGAGAAAACCCAACTTGCAAGCCTCACCTAAGAAATTTCGGCGCCTCGCTCCCAGCAACGCTTCGCTGCTGCTCGTCGTGCTGGCGGCGGTTTCGGGAGCCGTCTCTTCGGCGACTACCAAAGTCGAGGACGGTTCAACCCTTTCGCGGCCTTTGACGATTGCATGGCGATACGAGACGGATCAGACAACCGATTTTACGCCCGCGGCTGATGCTCACACAGTTTTTATTCCGATGAGTTCCGGAGTTCTGGTTGCGCTTAATGCGGCAGACGGAAAGCTTGTCTGGAGAGCCGAAGCGGGTGGGATGCTCAGCGTTCCGGTGAACCGGATCGGAAGCCGGTTAGCGGCACGCTGCGCGCGTTGAGCAAAACTACGGGGGTGACCCTTTGGATGCGAACGCTGCCTGCGTCGGTCTCGGCAGGTTTGGCGGTAGATCCGGTCTCTTTGTTCGGGGCCGGCAGTGACGGACATGTTTACGCTTTCGACAAACGAACCGGGCTCGTGCTTTGGAGCAATCAATACGAAGAAGAATTCTCTGCGCCACCGATTGTCGCTGGTGATCACGTGTATTTTGGCAGCAGGGCCGGCACCGTGCGCGCTTTAAATGTTAAGACGGGACAACTCGCCTGGCAGTATAAAACTCGCGGCGCGATCGAAGGTCCCGTCGCGGTGTCCGACAACGTCGTGTACTTTGGCTCGGCAGATGGAAACGTATATGCATTCAGCGAAATACGGTCCAAACTACTCTGGCACCGGCGAACCGGAGCCGCCGTTCAGGCGGTTGCCGCGGTGCCCAATGGAGTCCTCGCGGCGTCCCTGGACAACTTTGCTTACCTGTTGTCGTTAAATAAGGGTTCTTTGGTTTGGCGCCGTCAACTTCCGGGCAGAATTTTATCCCGACCCATTACCGCTGCCGATGCAGCATTGTTTACGCCTTTCTCGACTGATCAGGCGATTGTGCTTAACCTGCGCGACGGCAAGACGGCAAACACGCTGATGTTGGGCGAAGAGAACAGCAGCGCTGCAGCTCCAATCTCAGTAAACGGTCTGGTGCTGATCACAATCCCACACGGATTGCTCGCCTTCTCTGCGCCGCATTAGGTACTTATGCAGTTCAGTGTGGCACGCGCAGCTTGCGTGTGTTTCACAGGAGGGACGCCCGTGCCACCTACCCCGCGTTGGAAATACCTTGCTTAGAGTTTTAGACTTCGCGCATTTCTTTTGACGATTTATCCCCGCCACGCCGGGTGATCGAAGTCAGGCCGCGGGAAAGAAGTCCGTGGACCACGTAACCGGAAACCAGAATCAGAAGTACCCACTGTGAGTACAGATAGATCAAACCCACCAGCGCTATAAGCCCGATCACCAGCCGGGCATCTTTGCGGCCGGTGCCGATAGATTTGAAGCTGGTGAAGCTCAAGGTACTCACCATCAACAATCCGAGGAAAGCTATCAGGACCATCATCACAATCGCGATCACTTCCGCCCTGTGGGGCGCGTACTTCAAAGGAGTAGGCGCAAAGTGGACGATGGCCGCTACCAGGCATCCGGCGACGGGAATCGGCAAACCAACGAAGCTCTTTTTGTCCACCTTGGGCGTTCCTTCGGCTAACGGCCGCGGCCGCGAAGCTTGCACGTTAAAGCGCGCCAGGCGGAAGCCGCCGCAAATGACGAACATGAATGAAACGAACCAGGCGAGTTGCCGGGCGTTGGTCCAATCCTGAAGCGTCGTGCCGTAACCCCAAACGTAGGCAAGTATCGCCGGCGCCAATCCAAACGAAACGATGTCTGCCAGCGAATCGAGTTGAATGCCGATTTCGGTCGTGCTCTTCGTCATTCTCGCAATGCGTCCGTCCAGCATGTCGCAAACGAACGCCCAGCCGATAGCCAATGCCGCATAATCAAGCCGATCGGTCGCTTCCTTGATTTGCTGCGCGCCACCGATGCCCAGCAAGCGGAAGGCACTCATCGTCGCCATCAATGAATAGAAGCCGGCGAGAATGTTGAGCGCAGTAAAGAGCGACGGCACCAGGTACACGCCCTTCTTTAAGCCTTTATGGCCCGAAGGCGCGGGCGCCGGCCCCAGTCGCGGTCCTGTCTGGAATCGTCTTACGTTCAACTCTTGATTCTTCCGATTATCGTCTCGCCGCCGCGCACATGCATTCCTTCGTGCACCGTGACTTCAACATTAGACGGCATCAACACGTCCGTGCGCGATCCGAACTTTATCATGCCAAATTGTTCCCCGCATTTTACTCTCTCGCCGCGCCGCTTCCAACAAACAATCCGGCGGGCGAGCACCCCGGCGATTTGAACGCACCTGATAGTCAGCTCGGCGCCCTGGATTGTCAGGCTGTTTTGCTCATTAAGCAAGCGTGATTTGTTGTTGGTGGCCATCACGAACTTACCTTTTTTATAGCTGATATCGACGATTTGGCCTTCGATTGGCGCGCGATTAATGTGGACGTCGAGCGGCGATAAAAAGATGCTCACCAGCGATTCCGGACTATCAGCACTCGCTTGTCGGGCGATAGTCACCTTTCCGTCGGCTGCCGCTAGCACGATTCCCGGCTCAAGCGGGATCGAGCGGCGTGGATTGCGAAAAAAATAAGCCATGAAGGCCGCAATCAGAACCAACAGAACCGTCACAGCCCAAAACCAGATGACCCAAAAACCTAACACCAGGCAGATGAATGCGAACACCGCGGGCACGACTACAAATGGGATTCCGTCACGAACCATGTTTGGAGTACCGCCTTCAGGCGGAAAGTCCTCTAGCTAATACCCGCCTAAAGGCGGAACTCCGAACTAACAACAAAACGGGGCGCAACAGCCATTCGTGTCGGCCCCGTCTAATCCTGGGAAATATAAATGCCGCGGCAAGCGCCCGGCGTCAAACGTTCAGTGCTGCGTGCTCGCGACTCTTTCGTGCTGGAGCATCAATGAATACATCTGGTCTTTCAAAGCAAGCTTCTTTTTCTTCAACGTAACTTCTTCGAAAGCGGCGCGATTTCCTAGCCGTCTTCAGACGGCTTTCCGAAGGGTTCCTAGACCAGCGCTTTTAGCGCTGGGGTCTACGGTTGAGTTGAATCTGTAGCGCGCTTTAGCGTGCTTTGAACTACCCGCGAGAACTTTGGCTAAAGCCTGAATGTAAGCCCGTTAAAACGGGCTTTGGATCTGTTTGCGTAGGTACCCGGGCGTAAAACGCCCGGTCTAATAACCCTGCGGGAAAGCCGCGTAAACGCGGCTCAAAGAGATGCGACCTTCTCCATTGTCGAGCGCCAACACCACTGTGTGCAAACTGAGAATGCCTCAGTACCGTTCAAAATTGAAAATGCACACCACCTTTTGTCGAAACCACCGGCAGTAGCAGGCGGTTAATCTCATGAGCCGTGAACATCATGAACAAGTGAGAGACTCATCAACAGGGCATCTTCGACCGGCGCGCGATAATAGCCGCGCCGCCGCCCCACCACCTCAAAACCACAGCGCCGATAAAGGTGCTGAGCCGCTACGTTCCCCGCGCGAACTTCCAATTGCGCAACTTTCGCTTTGCGTTTTCGTCCGTCCGCCAGACTCGTTTGTAAAAGCGCTGAACCAATTCCGCGCCCGCGGAACTCATGCCTCACGGCGACATTGTTAACGTGCAACTCATCAGCGATCAGGCGCGCGACAATGAATCCCGCCAACCCATACTCATAAAAAGTCGAATCAATTCTGGCTACCAGCATGATCGAGTCTCCGCGCGATTGCAGCTCATGGTGATAAGCATCCCAGCCCCACGCGCTCAAGCCGCTCAGGTCTTCGATCTGGCACACTTCGACCAAATCGTGCTCAGTCATACGATCGATTGAAAGGTTTAGCCCTGCGCTGGTTGCAGCACTTTCTGTCGTTGCCATTGTTCGTTGATTTCAGCGTCAGACGCTCTGACATATACCGCACGCAATTCGTCCGGCGCAACTGACTTCCCTTCCCGGTAATTCCGCAAGCCGAGCAACGCGATCGAAGGCGCGAGGTTACGTGACTCGTCAATGACCATCCATCCTTCGTTCAAAGCGCCGCCTTGCCGCGTGTTCGGAGGTCCGCCTTTAGGCGCCCCGCTTTCCTTCTCTTCACCTCCGCCTGAAGGCGGTACTCCAAAATTCTCAAACATTCGCGCCCCTTCGCCCACGATGATCAGCCGCTCGATTTCGCCATAACGCTCCATCACCGCCGCCGGACTCAAATGCCGCGCATCATCGATGACTGCGAGATTCCTTTTGTCGACCCAGAACCGTTGGGCAAAGACTTCTCCGCGCCCGGCCGGCAACAGCGACACGATCTCTCCATCCGCACCCGACGCGTGAGCAACCGCGGCGAGAGTCGACACGCCCGCAACTTTGCGATTCAGGTGAGCGGCAAATGCTTTCACCGTAGCCAATCCGATACGCAGTCCGGTGAAACTTCCCGGCCCCTCGGCTACCGCAAACAAATCAACCTCAG
>QHXH01000460.1 GCA_003222855.1 Acidobacteriota bacterium | reverse complement strand
CAGCGCATCAATGATAGGCATTCCCCAGGCGACCATCAACTCGATCTCTTTCGCATTGTCACCGTGAGCGAAGACGCCAACATCGCTGCCGCTGGCAATTGTCACGCCGGCATCCAGCGCTTGCTTGAAGACGATCTTTTTGCGTTCGACGGCTGGACCGCTGGCAACTGCCAGAGTTGGACAAAGCGCCGTGCCGCGTTCTTTCATCAGGCGAAAGAGCTCGGGCGTCAAACCATCGCCATGTTCGATCGTTTCGACGCCGGCAAGAATCGCGCGGCGCGCGCCTTCGGTGCTGGTTGAGTGCGCGGAAACAGGAATCCCGGCGCTCTTTGCAACTTCCACCGCGAGCTTCAATTCATCAAGCGTGAACGTGGCGTGGGCCGCGCCACCTGCGCCCCAGCGATAGTCAGCGTAAACTTTGATCCAATCCGCGCCTTTTCCGATCTGCTCGCGCACGACGCGCGTCAGACTGTCGATGCCGTCAGCTTCTTCCGCGCCTTGCGGCACATTCCATTCGGGCGCGTAACCCTTGGGGCCATAACTGCCAGTCGCGACGATCGCGCGCGTGGCTACGACCATGCGCGGCCCGGGAATGATTCCTTGCTGGACTGCCTGCTTCAGTCCCACGTCTGCGAAGCCGGCGCCTTCAGTCCCAAGATCTCGAATCGTCGTGAAGCCGGCCATCAACTCGCTGCGCAAATGATTCGTCGCCCGCGCCACGCGCAGACTCAACGGTTCGCGCGCCACCTGATCGTTCCAGACTGTTTCGCTATAGGGATGCAGCAGGATGTGCGAGTGCGCTTCGATCAGTCGCGGCATCAGGGTCAGGCCCGGGAGATCGATCACCGTCGCGTCCGCCGGAGCCTTGATTTCGCTCGCTGGGCCAACTACTTCGATCTTCTGGCCATGGATCAGCACCACCCACCCGTCATGCAATTGCGCCGACTCGCCATCGAAGATGTGCGCGGGTTTGAGAAGATAGATAGTCTCGGGTGGTTTGGGCGTCAATTGTGTTTGCGCAGAAGGGTTCATTTGAATGGCCGGACAGACAATGATCAAACATACGATTAGTAGAAGAAGGGGACGCATGTAAAAATCCTTTCGCTTGATTCCGAGTGCGGTGCTTGGAGATGCATTTCGAAGAAGGGCCCGCTCTCTTATTTCACCGCCAAGGCGCTCAGCGTCGTTCTCAGCCGGCCCTGGACATACCCCCAGACACCGACTGCCAGCAGGAGTGCGACGAAGACCACCAGAAGATTTGATTGCCAGACGAAGCCGGGGTCTTGCAAGTAACGAGAACGGACTGCCGCTAAGAAAACGAAATTGATGCTCAAGGCCAGCCAGACGGCCGTGAAACCGCGGGTCCGATATAGCTGCACCGCCAACAGACAGGTCAGGAAGGTAGCCAAAAAGCTCAACCCGACCAGGATCCACCTTGGCTCTAAATAAGATGTCGTAGCAAACGCAATCAAGAAAGCCGGGATGAGCGACGCCAGTATTCCTTTGCGCACAAGTCGTTCCGTCAATTCGACAAGAATGGTTACCCCGCCCGCCAGGATGAGTCCAATCATTGCCGAAAACAGGATCCCCACTATCAGGGGCCACCCGCTGTTGATGATTTCGAAATCTCCGGATGAAGGCACTGACCCGCGGATTCGAGTCGCGATAAATCCGTCGGCCTCGTATATGGCCGCCAATAACGCTCCGGCGAACACGCCATGGACCAGGGCGGACGCCACCGAAGGAGAGAAGAAGCGCCGGTCAACCAGTTGTTCGACGCCAAACAGCCGCGCCGGACTGTAAACTCGCAACCATTCAAAGAAACCCGCGGCGCTGGGGAAAAACGCTACGCTGAGCATCAGCGTGATTACGAGCGAGACCAGGAACAATACCAGGGGAGAGTTTTGCGAACTTTGAAAGTAGAACTGCGAAAAACTTCCCGCGCAAATTAACGCAGCTGCCGCGATTGATAGCTTACGGCCCAACGCGTACCATCTTTTACCGCTAATCAGGAACACCACCCCAAACACATACAACCCGACGAACGCAAAAATGAATAGCACGGTTCGACTCTTCGTGATAGCGTCAGAAAATGCGCTGGTTTCTTTTATGGATTGAGGCGGGTCGAGCTGCCGGCTGAGCCTGGTGACTTTCGTCCCCTGCACATCCGCGCGGATGGTTTCCTTGTGGCTGAGGACAGGGTTCGGATTGCGCCAGGTTACTTCA
>QHXH01000459.1 GCA_003222855.1 Acidobacteriota bacterium | reverse complement strand
CACACCGGCCGGCGCTGAAGAGATATTGCATGATCTGTTGCCAAATGGATTTAGATTCATGCTTCAACGCGGCGAGACACTCGGTGAACGGCTAATTAATGCCGCCACCCAATTGCTCAAGGAATTCGACTCGGTGTGTTTAATAAACTCCGACAGCCCTACGCTGCCACTCAAGACTCTAAGCAATGCGGTCTCATTGTTGGCTGAAGCAGGAGATCGAGTCGTACTCGGTCCAAGCCAGGATGGTGGTTACTACCTGATCGGCCTCAAGCGTCCCCACCGTTACTTATTTGAGCGCATTGCATGGAGCACGGCGGACGTTCTGGCTCATACTGTTGAGCGGGCCGCCGAAATCGATTTGCCCGTCGAGTTGCTGCCGATGTGGTACGACGTCGACGACGCAGCCACACTTAAGTTGCTTTGCGAAGAACTCGGTCTATCGCCCAACGGAGCGAATAATCGAGTCCGCTATGAAGGCGGTTATATTGCGCCTTTTACCCGAAGCTATCTCGTAGAGCTGATGAACCTGGATGGCGAGACGAGTTTCATACCGAACGACGAGTGATCGAATCCAAACAAATGATTTCTCGTGCAAGCGAGACGCCCAAGTATATCTCGCCGGTCGTTGCGAATCTTTCGTTAGCAGTGATCGGATTTTTACTGATCGTGCTCTATCGCCTTGGACTCCGGTCACGAGACGTCGCTGATATTCTCTGGTTCTTGAAAATCGCGTTAGTTCAGTCCGTCCTATATCTGGTTGCTGCCTGGTTAATTTGGCGTGTGCGCAGTTCTCGTTCGACGCTGGTGTTGGCGCTTGTCTTTGCGGCTCTCTTTCGGCTGACCATTCTCTTTGCTCCGCCTTATCTTTCGGATGATATTTATCGTTACATCTGGGATGGGCGTGTTCAGGCAGTGGGCATCAACCCGTATCGATACATTCCGGCCGATGAAGCCCTGAAGAATCTGCGCGATGAAAAGATATATTCGCACATCAATCGTCGCGATTATGCGCCAACGATGTATCCGCCCGTGGCCGAAGCTGTCTTTTTCATGACCACAAGAGTAAGTGAATCAGTTACCTGGATGAAGACGACGATGGTCTTGTTTGAAGCGCTCGGGATTTGGTCGATCGCGCAACTGCTCGCCTCGTTCGGTTTGCCTCGTCAGCGGATTCTGATCTACGCATGGCATCCATTGACTGTTTGGGAGTTTGCCGGCAGCGGCCATCTTGACGCGATGATCGTTGCCTTCCTGGCGCTGGCGTTGTTGGCGCGCCGTCGCCATGCTGAGATCGGTACTGGCGTGGCGCTCGCATCGGCGACGCTGGTCAAATTTTTCCCCGCCGTGCTGTTGCCAACTTTATACAAACGTTGGAACTGGAAGCTTCCGTTGGTGTTCGTAATAGCAATTGGCGTGGCGTACTTGCCTTATCTCAGTGTTGGCCCGAAAGGCGTACTGGGCTTTTTATTTGGTTATGCGCGGGAGAGAGGCATGGAAAGTGGAGAGCAGTTTTTTCTTCTGAGCGCGATCCGTAGAATCCCGCTTGGATTTCATATTCCGACGGTCGCCTTCGTTGTCCTTGCGGTTCTAATTCTTGGCGGTCTGGCGGTGTGGGTGCTGCGAAAGCAACAGCGTGCCAACGAGAGCTATATTGTCAATGGCTTGGTGATAGCCGCGACCTTCACCGTCTTAGTCGCTCCCGACTTTCCCTGGTACTTCGCTTGGTTAATCCCGTTTCTATGTTTCATCCCGTCGATTCCCGTTTTTTATCTGACGCTGTCCAGCTTTCTTCTCTACCTGACTTGGATCTACTGGGAGACAGACACCCAGGTCTTCAAAATAAAAGCACTGATGTTTGTGCCGTTCTTTTTCCTGCTCGCTGTGACCATCTGGCGGCAGCGCCGAGAAATTCGGCTTCAAACTGCAACTGAATAACTCCGAATGAAACCATTTGTCTCAGTCATTATCGCCGCGCTGAACGAGGAAGCGGCGATCGGGAAAGTGGTCAAAGAAGTTCCTCATCATATCGCTGACGAGATCATCGTCGTGGATAACGGCAGCACCGATCGCACGGCGGAAGTTGCAGAGGCTGCCGGGGCTCGCGTCGTCACAGAGCTGAGGCGCGGATATGGGCGTACGTTTCGTGCAGGGCTGCGTGCAGTCGCCCCTGAATGCGAAATCGTCGTTTTCCTGGACGGCGACGGCAGCGACTACCCGGAAATGATGGGCCGACTTGTCGATCCAATCTTCGAAGGCACGCATGACTTCGTGATTTCATCTCGCACGCGCGGAAAACGCGAAGCCGGCAGCATGAACTGGCATCAAGTCTTTGCCGGATACTTGGTAGGCTTCTTTCTGCGCCTGCTCTATGGCGTGCGCTCTACTGACATGGGTCCGTTTCGTGCGATTCGTCGGGATGCGCTTGCAAGACTCAATATGCGCGAAGAAACTTATGGTTGGCCGCTCGAGATGCAAATGCGGGCCGCGCGTGCGCACCTTAGAATTCTTGAAGTCCCGGTTGATTACCGGTGCCGCGCCGGCGGGCAATCGAAAATTGCCGGCACAATGCGGGGCTCGTTTCTCGCAGCGGCCCGCATCCTGACGACGCTGGCGCGCATCGCGCTAGAGAGACGGT
>QHXH01000234.1 GCA_003222855.1 Acidobacteriota bacterium | reverse complement strand
CACGTCGCCTTCCAGGGAAAAGAAAGCGCGCGATAACGAGTCGCCGGCTCCGTTCTTGTCGCTAATCGAAATCAAGGGGTGTATCGAACCAATGCTAAGGCCTTGTGCTTGAAGCGGCCGCAACACCCGCGAGGACAGCGCCCCGCTCGTGTGCACTGCTATTGACGGACGCGCCGACCGCGCGCCGTTGGCCACCTGCAAAGACTGCAAAGCCTCGGCCAGGTCCTTCGCAACAGCGGGAATCGCGTCATCCGGGGTGGCGACGATTATGACGGAGCTGCCGGCAATCAGCTCCCGAGATCGAAGCGGAAGTTTGGATAATCCTTTCGTTCCGACATGTTCACTCGTCGTTTTTAGAAGGGCGCCGGCATGCTTTGAGCTCGCAGCGCCGCGCGCCACGACCAAATTGATGGTGTACCCCGCCTTACTGAGCGCGGTTCCGAGTGCTAATCCCAAGCGACCTGCGCCGAGTATCGATACTGAATGGCCGACACGCGAGGACGGACGCAAACGTCGTTTTTGGCTCTTTCTTTTCGTTGACACCACTGGCTGTGACGACCCTTCTTCGGCGTCGGACTCTAGCATGCGACCGACACTCAAGCAATTTACGTAGGTTTTTTGTCGTTGCTGGCTTATAATGCTTTGCGATGCCGGGTAGCTTGATGAATTGCGCGGATCGAAATTTTGCGGCGCAACCTTCCTCCGCAAACACGGCATCATAGCGGTGCATTAGTCGTTGCAGTGCCGCTGCCTCGGGCGCTGCCCCCGGAAAAACAAGGTGGTCGCAAAGAAATAATGCGGCCCAACCGTGAGACGAAGCCTGAGTTTCTCTCCCGGCCTCTTGAAGTTGGAGGTTCAAATGAAATTTCACCTCTCTCGCGCCGTCGTTGCAATCGGCTTGGGAGCCAGCCTGTGGTTCGCTAGCGTAAGTTCACTCGCCGCACCACAGCAGAGCAAGGATCAGGGTCAGACCAGTCAGCAGACTCAATCAACCACTTCATCGACTGATAAAAGCCAATCGGCTAACAACCCGCAGACGACTCAGCCCACAGTTGCCAGGAAGGGTGGGCCGCTGTCGACTAATGATGACCCCGAGATGATCGGCAAGCGGAACATCAACAAGGGTCTCTGGGGCAAGTTGGCCGCGGGCACCGAAAAAGAAGTGAAAATGGGTCGCATGCTGGCCGCCCAGGTCGACAAAGAGGCAAAGTTCGTCGACGATCCAATTATCACCGAGTACGTCAATCGCGTCGGCCAGAACATCGTGCTGCACTCAGACGCGAAGGTTCCGTTCACGATCAAAGTGATCGATTCCGACGAAGTGAATGCGTTCGCTCTGCCGGGCGGATTCTTTTATGTCAACAAAGGTCTGATTCTCGCCGCCGATAATGAAGCTGAACTCGCCGGCGTGATGGCCCACGAGATTGCCCACGTCTGTGCCCGTCATGCGATGGAAAACGAGCGCAAGATGGAAGTGATGGATTACGGAATGCTGGCCGGCATTTTGCTCGGCGGTCCAATCCTCAGCAACGTGCTTTACAACGGCGGCAGCTTCTTCGAAGGCATGGCATTTTTGAAATTCAGCCGTGGCGCTGAGGAGGAAGCCGACAAGCTTGGCGTGCAATACATGTGGGCCGCCGGATACGATCCGGGCGCGATGGCCACGATGTTTGAAAAATTGGAAGCGAAGAACAAGAAGAAACCGGGATCGGTTGCCAAGATGTTTCAGGACCACCCCGCGCCGGCGGATCGACGCGCAGCGGCTTTGGCATTGGCAGCGCGTTTTCCTGAGCGCGAGGAATACGTCATCAGCTCTTCCGAATTTCAGCGAGTGAAAAATCGCCTGCTGAGATTATCGAATGCCCGCGCATCTTCGACTGGCGTGATTGCTGCCAGCGATGATGGCACGCCTGGCCGTCCGACGCTCAAGCGCCGGCAGCCGACGCCTGACGATTCAACAACGACGAATCCTGACGGCACCCAGAAGACGGATCCAAGCAAGCCGGCGCCGCCGACACTGCGACGCGATCCGCAGGCGCTGCCGACTCCGACGCCGCAGCCATAGACGGTCGTTCGGTGCAGTAGCCCGATCGTAAGAGAGGGCGCAGATAATAAAGGCTCTTCAGCATTCGCGCTGAAGAGCCTTTTTCGTTAGCCGTTAGTGTTAGAGGCCCGACTGTTAGGGAGGGCATCCTACCAAAGTGGCCCTCCCTGACGGTCGGGCTTCTGATACGCTCATTGCGCCGTTGGAGCTGGTGAATGAGCAGGCTTGATCGCAGGCTTCTGCTTACGAACGACGTTTGTGAAGAATGCGCGAAAGTATCCCCACATCGAAATGAACGACGAAATCACGACGACCCACAACATCGCGCGGCCGGCCGTGTAAAGCAGAACCTGCCAATCATTCCATGTGGTCGGCTCTGGCCCAAACAAATGCGACCAGGCCGTGCGCAGTTCAGGTACGGTCCAAAACGTGATCGCCGGAAACGGCTTGCCGAAGTTCGAAACGTGTGGTGACTGACCGGGCGAAATTGAAAGAATCAGCAAACCAACGGTGACTACCTGGGCCACCATTTTGAACTTGCCCATCTTCGATGCCGAGATAACCACGCCTTCAGTCGCAGCGATCGAGCGCAGGCCGGTTACGGCGAACTCTCTCCCGACAATGATCACCACCGCCCAGGCCGGCGCGAGATGATTTTCGACCAGCGAGATCAACGCAGCCGAAATCAGCAGCTTGTCCGCGATTGGATCCAGCAGCTTCCCGAGTTTCGATACCTGCTTCCGGCTGCGCGCCAACTTTCCATCGAAATAATCAGTGAGCGCGGCCGCGACAAAAATCGACACGCCCAAAAGATAGCGCGGCACACCCAACCAGTTTTCCGACACGGGTGTGAGCAGCACCACTACCAGCAACGGCACAATGAAAATTCGGGAAAGGGTCAGTGCATTCGGAAGGTTCACTTTGATCACTCCACGATGAACACTCGCAGTCTAGGTTTCACGTTTTCGAGTGTCAAGACAAGAGGGCAGTGTCCCAATTTTGATTTTCTCTGCGGCCCTCTGCGGTCAATCCTCACCCCTGCGAAATGAAACCGCAGAGGAAGGACCGAGGTCTTCGCAGAGGAACACAGAGTAAACTGAAATTAAGACACTCCCGACAAGAGTTGTTCGCTTGCCGCACTTCGCAGGCTCAGCTAAGATATTCGTTTCTGGACCGAAGCAGATTCTTATCTGTGCAGCGTGGCGTTGGTTTCAAGGGTTCTCAGGGGTTTCACGCATTATGGCAATCGATCGCATCAGCGTCCGCGGGGCTCGCCAGCACAACCTCAAAAACATCGACGTTGATATCCCTCGCGATAAACTTACAGTAATCACGGGATTGTCGGGTTCCGGCAAGTCGTCGCTGGCCTTTGACACGATCTACGCCGAAGGCCAGCGGCGTTATGTCGAATCACTGTCCGCGTACGCGCGCCAGTTCCTCGATCAGTTGGAGAAACCGGACGTTGATTCCGTCGAAGGTCTCTCTCCGGCGATTTCGATAGAACAGAAAACTGTGGCCCGCAGCCCGCGCTCGACGGTCGGCACGGTCACAGAGGTTTATGACTATTTGCGGTTACTGTTCTCTTCGATCGGACAGCCGCATTGCCCGCAGTGCGGCCAGCCAATCACACGTCAGAGCGTCGACCAGATTCTGCAAAGCGTGCTGGCGCTTCCTGAAGGCGAACGGGTGATGATTCTCGCGCCGATCGTGCGCGGGCGAAAAGGTGAATTCAAAAAAGAGATCGCCAAGCTGGCTCGCGACGGCTTTATCCGCGCCCGCGTCGATGGCGAGTTGCGTTCGCTGGACGAGGAGATTCGCCTCGACAAGCGGCGTAACCATTCCATCGAGGCGGTAGTAGATCGCCTCTTGATCAAATCTGGTATCAACGAACGGCTGGGCGAATCGATTCGCACGGCATTGAAGTTAACCAGTGGCGCGGTGCTCGTTTCGGTCATCGATGGTGAAGAAAAGCTCTACTCGGAAAAAATGGCGTGCGTGAATTGCGGTATCAACGTGCCGCCGCTCGAGCCGCGTTCCTTCTCGTTCAACTCGGCTTACGGCGCATGCCGTCACTGTCACGGTCTGGGAACGGTTCTTGAAATTGATCCGGCAAAATTGATCCCCAATCCCGAAGCGACCGCCGAACAGTTACCTTTCATGGGCGATGCGGATAAGGCCGGTTCGGCTTATTTGCGCAGCGCTCTTTTGGCCGTCGTCGCTCATTTCAAAGCTGATTCCAAAGTCGCGTTCAAGGACTTGCCGCCCGAGGTGCGCGCCGGATTTCTCAATGGACTCGCTGCGCAATTGAAATTTCGCCAGGGCCTTTATTCGTATAAGAGTCCGTGGCGAGGCGCTTTGCCGTGGATGCGCGAACGGCTGGACGATGCGCCCTCTGAGAAAGTGCGCGCGGCGATCGAAGCGATAGTTTCGCCGGTTGTCTGCGCTGAGTGCGGAGGTCGTCGCTTGCGGGCTGACTCGTTAGCCGTGCGCATCGGCGGTCAGGGAATCGCTGATTACACCTCGATGACGATTGATGATGCGATTAAGGCGTTCGAAAAGGTAAAGCTCGACAAGCGCGAAGAGAAAGTAGCCGGGCTGGTGTTGCGAGAGATCAAATCGCGTCTGCGGTTTCTGGAAACCGTGGGTCTCGGATATCTCACTTTGGATCGACCGTCGGGAACGTTGTCAGGTGGAGAAGGTCAGCGCATTCGTCTGGCCACGCAAATTGGTTCACAACTTCGCGGAGTGCTCTATGTTCTTGATGAACCTTCGATCGGCTTGCATCCGCGCGACAACCGGCGCTTGCTGGATACTTTATCCGCGCTGCGCGATCTCGGGAACACGGTGCTCGTGGTGGAGCACGACGAAGAAACGATTCGCCGCGCGGATTACGTGGTCGATCTCGGGCCGGGAGCAGGAACGCATGGCGGATCGCTGGTAGCGCTTGGTCCGCCGGAAACGATCGCGAGCAATCCGAGATCGATCACCGGGCTTTACATTAGCGGCGCAAGGAAAATTCCGGTGCCCACCGATCGCCGGCATCCGAATGGCAAATCGATTACGGTGCGCGGCGCGCATCATCACAATCTGAAGTCGATCGATGTGTCTTTTCCATTGGGATTACTGACCGTGGTAACCGGAGTTTCGGGCTCAGGCAAATCAACCCTGGTAGCCGACATTCTTTATCGGGCGTTGGCGCGAAATCTTTATGGCTCGCTGGAAGAGCCCGGCGCCTTCGCCGCGATCGAAGGGCTGGAATATATCGACAAGGTGATCGAGATCGATCAGTCGCCAATCGGCCGCACGCCGAGATCCAATCCCGCCACTTATACTGGGCTTTTCACTCCAATTCGCGAATTGTACGCGATGCTGCCTGAATCGCGCGAGCGTGGATACAAGCCGGGCCGCTTTTCATTCAACGTGAAAGGTGGTCGCTGCGAAGGGTGCGAAGGCGAAGGCCTCAAGCGGATCGAAATGAATTTTCTGCCGGATGTTTACGTGTTATGCGACGTCTGTCGCGGCGCTCGTTACAATCGCGAGACGCTCGCCGTGACGTACAAAGGAAAATCGATCGCTGACTTGTTGGATACGACCGTTGAAGAGGCCTTGCCGGTACTGGAAAACATTCCGCAGATCAAGCCGAAGCTGCAGACATTGCTTGACGTTGGTCTCGGTTATATCAAGCTGGGCCAGTCGGCGACTACGCTCTCCGGCGGTGAGGCGCAACGGATCAAATTAGCGAAGGAACTTTCCAAGCGTGCGACCGGACGAACGATCTATATTCTCGATGAGCCGACCACCGGGCTGCACTTCGCCGATGTGCATAAGCTGCTCGACGTGCTTCAGCGCCTTGTCAGCGTTGGGAACACGGTAATCGTGATTGAACACAACCTCGATGTAATTAAGAGCGCCGACTTCATTATCGATCTTGGACCCGAAGGTGGCGCGCACGGTGGACGCGTGGTTGCCAGTGGCACGCCGGAGGAAGTCGCGGCCGTCAAGCGATCGCATACGGGTCAGGTGTTGAGGCCGTTGTTGAATGGGAATGTGAAGCGGAATGGCTCTGCGAAACGGCACGACTAGTCCAACGCCGGCGATGATATACTGCGTCACCCAGTTCGCTATGAAAACCGAAGAAGAGAGACTTGAAGAAATCAGATTAGCGGTCGAGAACGGTGTTACGGCTCGCGAGTTCTGGCACTCGCGCACACCTCAGGAGCGAATCTGGGCTGGGGTACTTATGAACCGGCGTAAGTATGGATATGACGAGAATTCGATGCTGAGGATTGAGAGAGTT
Organism: Acidobacteriota bacterium; assembly: GCA_003222855.1. GTDB lineage: Bacteria > Acidobacteriota > Blastocatellia > Pyrinomonadales > Pyrinomonadaceae > UBA11740. The sequence goes on along the minus strand of QHXH01000234.1, from coordinate 3,267 downwards.
ATCGAGTTCACGACGCTCAAGCGTTACCGACAGGGCGAAGAATCCACAAGCGAAGCCAATTGAGCGCGCTGCGCGCGCTTTGCGGGCAAGGATGCCCGCGCTCCTTAATCAATGTCCATCTACGAAGATCTGCGACCCATTAGCCTGGCGGAAGTTCATACCTATTCCCTGGAATCACGCCCCAGCAAAGTAACGATCACAGACTTTGCGAAAACGATCACCGAAGAATCTTCGCTCCGCGACTACCTTGACTCGCTCCCTCATATTCTTGCCGTGCAAAATCTGCGCGAGATCGCGTCGCTCATTCATCGCGCGCAAAGACTCGGCAAACCGATAATCTGGGGAATTGGCGGCCACGTGATCAAAACCGGACTTGCCCCGGTCATCATTGATCTGATGAATCGAGGGCTCGTTTCGGCGATCGCGGCCAACGGATCAGTTTTGATCCACGATGCCGAAATTGCGATGGTCGGCTCTACGTCCGAGGACGTTGACGCGACCCTCGGCGAAGGCATTTTCGGAGGCGCGGAAGAGACCGGCAAACTCCTGAACGACGCAGCGCGAGAAGGTCACCGGGACAATATTGGACTAGGCGAGGCCATGGGCCGCGCGGTGCTGGCGCTGAAACCTGAACATGAGAGCGCCTCTCTGTTGTGCGCCGCATACAAAGCACGCGTGCCATTCACCGCGCATTTGACGATCGGCGGAGACATCGCGCATTTTCATCCGCGCGCGAATGGCGCCGCGTTAGGCGCAACTTCGCACACTGATTTTCGATTGTTGACGGAACTGGTTCGCCGAATGAACGGCGGCGGAGTTTATCTCAACCTTGGGTCGGCGGTGACGCTGCCTGAGGTATTTTTGAAGTGCGTGACGTTGGTCCGTAATCTCGGCCATCAGTTAAGTGACATCACGACCGCCAACTTCGACTTTATTCAATCGTATCGGCCGCTGACGAATGTGGTTCGCCGGCCCACGGCCGATGGCGCCGGACGCGGCTTTGCAATCACCGGCCATCATGAGCTGACGATTCCTTTGCTGGCAGCTGAACTCATCTGTGGAGCAAGAGAACGGTAGCCTCCCACAACAATTTCGCTCCGGCCAGAACCAGCACGACTGACAACCATCGCCTGATGCCGGCGATCGGCAACACGCGCGTTCCCAGAATCGTTCCGATCCAACCGCCGATGAGTGCCGCCGGCGCCCAATAAATTATCTGGTGCGGCACCAGCACCAGCGACGAGACATGGCCCAACAAGCCGGCAATCGAGTTCACCAGGATGAAAGCGACCGCGACGCCGGAAGTCTCTTTAGTTTTGGCCCAATGCATGATGAGCAGCACCGGGCTCAGGAAAATGCCGCCGCCCACGCCGGTCAGTCCGGAAAGCAAACCGATTGCGGCCCCTATTGTCAGAGCTGCGACCATAGGAGCCGGTGATATTTCTTTTTGATCGGCCTGGCTGGCGCTGAAAAATAGCCGCACGGCGCTATAGAGTAAAACCACGCCCACGATCGATTTATAGATTGGCACCGGCAAGGTGAGCGCGCCGCCAATAAACGATGCGGGAATCGAAGTAATAACAAACGGCCAGAACGTTTGCCACGAAAAGAATCCGCTGCGATAGAAACGGAATGTTCCAATCAGGGCCACCAGAATGTTCAGCACCAGCGCCGTCGGCTTCATCACCAATGGCGAGATACTGAACAGCGCCATCGCGGCCAGATAACCCGACGCGCCGGCGTGTCCCACTGTCGAATACAACAAAGCGACAATAAAGATGAGCGCTGCGAGTGTTATCGTGGCAATCAGAGTCGGATTCATCAGTTGCGAATGTTCGATCGCGATGATAAAAACATAAGCTGTTTGCCGCGTGCAACTTAGATCAGCTTTCTGATGAGAGTCGCGCCGCGCTATAATCCCGAGTCCCGATCAGATCGCAAGACGAATCAAAGGCTTCACAGCGTATGAACCCTAAGAAGCGGCAGCATTTCAAAAAACTTCTGTTAGCCGAACTGCGGCGTCACGCGCAACACATCGACGATGAGCAGGCGAGAGCACTCGATATCACGAACGACGACGTGAAAGATTCTGATCAAGCTCTACATGACATGATTCAGGGACTCGCTTTAAAACTCAGCGATAATGAATCAAAGATGGTTGCTGATATCGATCAGGCGCTCATGCGGATGGAAGAAGGTTCGTACGGCAAGTGCGTGCGGTGTGGCCGGGAGATCGACGAGCGCAGATTGGAAGCTCTTCCGACCGCTCGTTATGACGCCGCATGTCAGGCGGAAGTAGAGGCGGCGAAAGGCCAACGAGCCGGCCCATCTCTTTAAAAGGTCGTTCAGAGTTCAAGCTTTAGCTTGACGCGCAAAGCATAATCTAAAGATTGAACTCTAAACATAGATGACGAATTACCTTGCCCTGCCAACCGGTGACGGCGCACCCGCTGAAGTCAACGCGGTCATCGAGATTCCTCGCGGCGACACGAACAAGTACGAATACGACAAAAAGCTTCACGTATTCCGGCTCGATAGAAATTTGTATTCGCCCGTGCATTACCCGGGAGACTACGGCTTTATTCCGAGCACGTTGAGCGATGACGGCGATCCGCTGGATGTGCTGGTACTGGTTGATGCCCCCAGCTTCACCGGTTGTGTAATGACGGTGCGTCCGATCGGCGCGCTGATGATGATCGATCAGCAGAGTGACGACGAAAAGATCCTGGCAGTCGGTCTTAATAATCCGATTTACAAAGATCTCAATGACTATAGCGAGCTATACCCGCATCTCCTGCTCGAGATCGAGCACTTCTTCTCTGTCTACAAAGAGTTGGAAGCGAAGCGAACCCGCATCAAAGGCTGGGAAGATGCCGAGAGTGCGCGGAAGATCGTGAGTGACTCACAGGAGCGTTATCGAAAGAAGAGCAATAATTGAGAGTCTGTGCAACAGTTTGACCTATCCAGGTTCTCTCTGCGTAATCCGAGCGACCTCGGCGAGTCTTTCCGGTTCAATCAGCTCACCGCTGAGCCGCAGGGAACGCAGAGGAGGCGCAGAGAATTTCGTTAGGGCGCCACCTGCGCGACCGATCGCTTTCGATAATCCTCGCCTTCGAGTTCCACGGTCCTGCACATCTCATAAAGGCGCGACCGCAGCGCAACTCCGATCCGATCTTCTAACGACTCGATCGGGTCTGCGTCATTCTTCCGCTTGTCCGAATAATTCGTAGTGAAAATTGTCAGCCGCTTGTCGTTGTAGCGCGTGTT
>QHXH01000458.1 GCA_003222855.1 Acidobacteriota bacterium | reverse complement strand
AGACGCGTGCGCGCCTCCTGCTTTTCCAGCTTCGCTGTCGCATGCCGGATCGCCGCGCCCAGGCGAGTGTTGTTCTGATAAGTAATGCCGCCGATGCGCCGCATTACTTCGTCGGAATAATGCTCCTGAAAATCTTTCAGCACATAAAACTTTACGTTCCGCCGCCCTTCGGAAGTGAAGCCGTTGATTGAATAAACGTCGCCGACGGCCTCCAGCGCTTCGCTCATCAACACCAGGCCTTCCTTTTCGATCTCGATAATCCGGCGGCCCGGGTGGGTGTAGGGTTGCAGCGGATGACGGCCGATGGTGCGCGCGGTCGACGAAGATTGATCGAGCAGGAATGAAACGGCCACGTCGCGCCGGCGGCGCAAACGTTTGGTATAGATCCGTTCTGATTGTTGACCATCGGCGCGCCGATCGATGAAGAAGTCTACTACCGCGTTCAGATCGTAATCTTCACCGTCGAGTTCATTGGTGATCCGCGCCAGGTTCTCAGGTTTCATCAATTGAAACTGATGACGAATCGAAGAGACGACGCCTTTGTAACGCTCGCGTGTGTCATCGACAAACTCGCGGCTGCCGCGCTTCACTTTCTTTTCAATCACGCGACACCAGGACACGCGGTGGTCGACCAACTCTCGATCCCATTCATCATAATTGAATGCGACTTCACCGGCCTCGAGATCCTGTTCCGGCGTCTCGCCGTCGGCCCAGGTTTCGCTACCCTCGAGTTCGTCGAACTCACCTTCGCTTTCGGAATTCCACGCATTGAAAAGCTCTCGCGCATCCCGGCGTTGCGGCCGGGCGTCAGTTTCGCGATCGTTCGGCATCTGTTCGGCGGCGCTGTTCTCATCTTCCTGATTGAGCTGATCGGGGACCTCGATTTGCTGTTCCGATTCGTCCATTGAGGTCGATTGAAACAAAGTGTACACGCGGCTCGTCGCCATTAAGCTGTCAGCTACCGTGGCGACCGGGTTCAGCAAATAGTCGATAACGATGGTTTCCAATTCCGACACCACCTGCCCATAGAACTCGCGCGCGTCATCCAGCGCCCCGCCCAGCAACGTGACTTGAAAGAGCAGCTCGAAAGGCACCAGCGCCGGCGGCAAGTCGACGATCTTTGGCCGGCGATTGCGCAAATGATCGCGGATCAGATCGAGATCGCGGGTGAGCCCGCGATAGGTTCGCCGCAAATTTCGATCGATCCGGCCGTTCTCGAGCGTCCCGAAGATTCGCCGCGCGAGTGCCGGAAGGGGAAATAAATTGATAACTCGCCGATAATCCAGATCGCTTGGCGGTGCTTTGCGTCTTTGCGTCTTTGCCGGGGGCCCTGCTTCCGCTAAAAGATCACGATCGATTGCAAACGCGTCGCGCTCATCTTGATTGGCTGGATCGTACAACTCAGCGAGAGAATTAAACGCGGCGCGCAAATCGTCGCTGTCGCGCGCGTAAGTTCCAAACTCGATTTGCCCCGCAGCGTACGCCGACAGAACTTTGTAAAGCCGGAAGTCCAGTTCTTCATCACCGAACTCTGAGACGACTGAGGGCAGGTGAATTGTGCGGCCATCGGCGATGCGTGATTCGACGGGTACGGCCGCGATGGGCGCAATCTCGACCGCGCGCCCGGTGAGCCCTTCGACGTAAAGCCGCAGTAATGCCTGCACGGATTCGAGCGAAACCCCGGCGTCGCCGGCGCGCAATGCGTCATTGCTGCTGCGCGTCTCAAGCGCGTAATAACTTCGCCGCGCGCGAGTGTCGCCCGCAACCAAACCGGCGCGGGCCCAGCTTTCAAATTGATCGATTGAAACGGTTTGTAATGCCTTCGCGCTGGATCGGAGACAGGCGAGCGCGCTTTCGGAATCGATGCGGCCGACTTCACGCGTCAAAGTCAAAACGCGATGCGCCAGCACCGCGGCGCCGGGGGTGTCTTTTGTCAACGCAATCGTTTGAAAGAAAGCCGGACTCGAACGAATGAAGGCGACCAGCGCCGCGTTACCATGCGGCGCGATGGTCCAAAGCAATTCCATCCAATCGTCAAAACATTCGGGCAGCGTGCGCAGGACCTCGCCGCCCGCGATCAGGAGATGTAACGCTGCCGCTCCTCCACGCTCGAGAAAATTCATCGCGCGTTTCATGAGCCGCAGCGACTGTTCTGCACTCAATCGATCGATCGCTCCCGGCAGCGAGCCCCAGGCATCAGCAGCAATACCGCCGGCGTGTTCGGCGAAGGCTTTGACAAGCTCGATTGCTGCTTTTATTAGCGCGTCGTTTAGAGGTGGGCCACTGCCCGCCTGAGACGTGATGAGGTCAGTACCGCCTGCGGTAGCAGGAGGGTCGCTTCTTTCGAGAGCACTTACAACTGCCGGCGTCGCAGTCAAAAAGTCAGCGCTGTGCTTGGCCGATCTGCGCGAGATGACCGCGGCGACCTCGTAAATCGATCGCAAAGTTTCCGGATTTGAAACTTTCTCAGCCAGCGCGGCCGCGCCGCGAAAAGTTTCCGCGGCGGTAGTCGCCGACAAGATCATTTGCCGCGCGCAAACCTGGAAGACAAACGGACGAGCGAGCGAGGGCACCTTCGCGAATTCGCCGAGACCGGCGACGTAAAAACTGACGCCGCTCTCGACGTCGGCCATTGTGAGCCGACGCCCTAATTCACCCCACGCGCGCACTTCGGCGGCTTCCAAAACCTGCGCGACATTCGGAGTCGCGCGCAGAAACTCAATGCTGGCTCGGATGGATACGGCGGCGATCGCGGCGCTGGTTTCCAGGGCAGCGCGGGTTTGATCGAGTGGCAGACCACCGATTTGTCGCAGCAGTCCGGCAATCGTGCGCCGCTCGGTGGGATTCTTTACGGAGCGCAGCCGCTCGCTGATTTCATCGCGAAGGTCGCTGGTTGGGTTGTGAAGTTCGTCGGACAATTTGGTTTCAAGGGCAAAGCCGTTCCCGCCTAAGTTTTTTGCCTAAATCGTAGAACGCGTGTTCAATTTTATCTCCGAAAGAGATGGATTGGAGGCCCGCTAAATTGGAGAGTTCCTCCACACCATCCTGTTTGAGGATTGCTACTCTTT
>QHXH01000457.1 GCA_003222855.1 Acidobacteriota bacterium | reverse complement strand
TTTCGATTGAATCATGATCAAAAGTTATGTCCGCTTATTTTGAAAACTACCTTCACTTTCGGTGGTGCTGATGTTTTCAATCACTGCTTCAGCTTTAACGTTGATCCAGCCTTGAGACTGGAAAAACTGCTCAATTACCGTCTGCGCTTCCTCAGCCTGGCGGAATCGAATAATCGTGTCATCCGCGTCACCGTCCCCACTTCAGTTTATTGCGCAACACCTCGAAATAATTTCGATTCGGCGGCTGAACCAGGTTGAATGCTGTTTTGCTCTTGCGAATGACAACGCGATCTTGTGCTTGCAGCGAGAAACCAACCTGGCCGTCAAGCGTTAACGCAACTTCCTCATTCTCAGTAATCAAGCGCACCTCGATCACGGAATCATCAGGAACGACGATGGGCCGATTCGAAAGGGTGAACGGACAGATCGGCGTAATCACCATCGCGTTCATCGAAGGAAAAATGATCGGACCGCCGGCCGAGAGATTGTAGGCGGTCGAGCCGGTCGGCGTCGCCACGATCAATCCGTCGGCGCGAAACAGATTGACGAACTGCTCGTTCAGATAAGCTTCGATCTCTACAATCCGAGCGAGTGCTGATTTATTGACCACAACGTCGTTCAGCACGCGATTGCGCGTCACTAACTCGTCGCTTCGCCACAGCTCGACGCTCAACATCAGACGCTGCTGAACCGTGTATTGACCCGCGAGAATCGCTTCGAGCGCGGGAAACAATTCTTCAATCGGAAACTCAGCGAGATAACCAAGGCCGCCATAGTTCACGCCGATTACGCGCACCTGATTGTCGCCCAGCATGCGGCCCGTCGCGATCATGGTTCCATCACCGCCGAGCACGAGGATCAGATCGACCCGTCGCGGAAGCTCTTCTTCGCTCAGAACTTCGACAGAGCATCCGGTTTCATGCTCAATCTGCTCGCGCTCGATCTCAGGAGGGCCGACGAATGCAATGCCGCGTTCGCTCAACCACTTCGTCAAGATACAAAGGGTTTCGAGCGCGTCGGGTTGATGCGGCTTGACGATGACACCGATGCGTTTGATCGAAGATTGGGCCATTGTTTGGCCGTCTAATTAACCACAAAGACACTAAGAGCACAAAGGGTTCGTGTCAGAAGCCCGACCGTCAGGGAGGGCCCCGCGCGTGACGCGCAGCACGGAATGGAGAGAATAGACGAGCCGCAGATTTACGTGGCTAAACGCGGATCAGAACCAACAGAAGTGGACCTTCGTTCTCATCCGCATAAGCCCGCGTTCATCCGCGGGCTTATCTGCTGTGAAGTTGCCCTCCCTAACGGTCGGGCTTCTGACACGAGTACAACGCCAGAAACTCGATATTTCCGTCCGCGCCTCGAATCGGAGACTCGATCACTCCGCTGACATTTAAGCCCAACGACTCAGCCGCAGTATTTACTTCGGCGATCACGCGTTCGTGCTGGGCCGGATCTCTAACGATGCCGCCTTTTCCTACTTCGCCTTTGCCTACTTCGAATTGCGGCTTGATGAGCGTGATGATGCGGGCACGTTCATTTAACAATGGAACAACCGCGGGAAGAATTTTCGTCGCTGAGATGAAGGCAACATCAATCGTGGCGAGATCGAACTGCGCGTCGAAGTCCGAAGCCGACAGGTATCGGGCATTGACGCCTTCGCGCAGTTCAACACGCGGATCGTTTCGCAGCTTCCAATCGATCTGATTGTGTCCAACATCGACGGCGACAACTTTGCTTGCGCCGTGCTGCAACAAACAATCGGTAAATCCGCCGGTGGATGCGCCCACATCGAGACATGTGAGTCCGCTGACGTCGATTGCAAACTCGCGCAGGGCAGATGTCAACTTTAATCCGCCACGGCTGACATAAAGGTCAGCGTCGCTTCGTCCTTTGATTCTTATGTTCGCGTTGGTGGGAAATCTTTCGGATGGCTTATCGACCAGCTGTTCGTCGACCAGCACTGATCCGGCCATGACCATGGCCTGGGCCCTGGTACGAGATTCAGCCAGACGTTGGTCTACCAGAAGTTTGTCGATGCGCTCGCGCTGCATGGGAGAATCGTAGCGCAGGAGCGCATATGTCAGAAGCCCGAGCGTAAGCGAGGGCCAGTAGCGTTAGTTGCCCTCTCTGACCGTCCCACCCCAGCCGGGCTGCCCGGCTGGGGACCCCGGGGTCGGGCTTCCGACACACTACCGTCGCACACCTTGCAGAATCGCCCGCGGTGCTTCACCCATTTTAAGTTCCGCCGCGCATTCCCGGCACAACCACACCAACACCCGCGGCGCGTCAACCCAATAAAAAGGCGAAACCTTGCTGGCTATTTTCATCGCGGCATCACTCTGCAAGCGCTGCAACGCCTGAATGAAAAACATTCCGTTATAAACTTCGCCATCGCTTGCCTTGTCCCGGTGTACACACTCTCTTTCAAAAAAGAGCTTTTTCATGGAGGCTTACCCTTCCCTCGCGCCGCACCGCGCGAGTATAGATAAAGACACTAGGTCTTGTCGGGTTTTAATTTTTTGATTGAGGATAAAACGGGGCCGGGGCAACTAAAGAGAAAACGTTTCTGGATACCTCAGGCGCATGCATGATGCCATGGGTAGGTGAAGAGGTCAACAATCTTTTTTGCGATCAAAACGAGTGACAAGAAATGTCACGCGGTAATTTTTTGACTGGCGCGCAAGCGTCTCGCTTGCAAATGTTTTCACCAAGGTGGTCTTTCGGTTTACGAGCGAAAACAAGCGAGAGGCTTGCGCTCGAGTCATCGCGAACCGTCAGGCTTTAGGCGGTCACTTTCTGATGCTTCGCGCGCCGATCGTCAAGGACTTCAATCGACTCTTTCACTCGGGTATAAATTCCGTCCGCGTCAAGGCCGTATTTTGCCAGCAAGAGCTTCGGATCGCCGTGCATGACGATGCGATCGGGCACGCCCATGCGCACGATCCGAACTTTGTCCTGCAAACCGTTTTCTTCCAGGAGTTCCATGACCGCCGCCCCGAAACCTCCGGCGAGCCAACGCCAGCAACAATCCACTGTCAAGCGGTTTGACGAAACGCGCGTTCACCACAGTCGCTTCGATTCCATCTTTGGCCAGGTTGGTGGCGGCTTCCAAAGAAGGATGGACCATTGAGCCATATGCGACAATCGCAATCTCGCCGCCGTCGCGTACCAACTCAGCTTTTCCAATTTCCAATTTTTCCGGATCGCGGTCGCGGGGCACACCGATCCCATTTCCGCGCGGATAACGCATCGCTGCCGGACCGACATGTTCGGTCATCGTGAAAAGCATGTCACGCATTTCGCCTTCGTCTTTCGGGGCCATCAAAATAATATTCGGCACGCTGCGCAGATAAGCGATGTCAAGCAAGCCGTGATGCGTTGGTCCATCGCCGCCGGCGATGCCGCCACGATCGAGACAGAACTTCACATTAAGATTTTGAATGCAGACGTCGTGAACGACTTGATCGAACGCGCGCTGAAGAAAAGTCGAGTAGATCGCGCAGACCGGTTTCAATCCTTCGCACGAAAGACCAGCGGCAAAGGTCACACAGTGTTGTTCCGCGATGCCGACATCGAAGGATCGATCAGGAAATCTCACCAGCGCGTCGCACACGCCCGTGCCGTCAGGCATGGCCGCTGTCAGCGCCACGATCTTTTCATCCTTGGCCATCAGTTCGCAGAGGGTTTCGCCGAAAACCTTCGTGTAGGTCGGCGCGCTGGCTGATGATTTAATTGGCTTGCCCGTTTTTAGATCGAAAGGACCGGTCGCGTGCCATTTGTAATAATCGTTCTCCGCGGCCGGATGACCTTTGCCTTTGGTCGTCAACGCATGAACGATGACCGGGCCGTCTTTGATCTGCTGCGCCTCTTTCAGTGCTGCAACCAGCGCCCGCACGTTATGACCGTCAACGTATCCGATGTACTTGAAGCCGAGCTCGTTGACGAGCGCACCCGGCAAAACCGCGGCGGCGATCGCGTCCTTCATTGCTTTGGCGGCATGATGAAGACGCGAGCCTACCGAGGGGATCGAAAGCAGTGTCTCTTCAACTTCGTCTTTGAACCGATGATAGCCGTGCGCCTCGCGAATGCGATTCAAGTATCCAGTCAGAGCGCCGACCGCAGGCGCGATCGACATTTCATTGTCATTAAGAACGACTATTAGCCGCGTCTTGAGGTGGCCGGCCTGGTTCACGGCCTCCATCGCCATGCCACCGGCCAGCGAGGCGTCGCCGATTAGCGCGACCACGTGATGATCTTCGCCCATTCGATCGCGGGCGATTGCCATTCCCAGCGCTGCCGAAAGCGAGGTCGAAGCATGACCGGCGCCAAACGCGTCGTACTCAGATTCATCGCGGCGAAGAAAGCCGCTGATGCCGCCGTATTGCTTGACTGTCGGCAATTGGTCTCGACGGCCCGTCAAAATTTTGTGCGCGTATGCCTGATGGCCCACGTCCCAAACCAGGCGATCGTGCGGAGTGTCGAAGGCGTAATGCAAAGCCACCGCCAGCTCGACTGCGCCGAGCGACGCGCCGGTGTGCCCACCCACGCGCGACATAGTTTCCAGAATGTATTGACGGATTTCCTCGGCCACGTCTTGAAGCTCATCAAGCCGCAGCCGTCGCAGGTCTTCAGGTGAGTTAATTTTTTCCAGGCTCATCGCGGCCGATTGTAGCGCGAGATGGTGCGATTATGCACCTGCACAGATTCTCGCCGGGTTGCGTCACCAGGCAGTCTGGCCGCCATTTCCCGACGGCTCTTTGCAACACAAAGTAATTTACAAGCCCTAAGTTTCTTGGGTAGTGCTCTGTTAGTGTGTTGCTGTTGTCCGTTAACAAAACAGCTTGAGAAAAACGGCTTTAGTCCCGTAGGGACGAAATATTTATAGCCCAATGGGCCCAACATAATTGAGCAAGCTCCGTAGGAGCGAAATGTTATCGAGTAAGTCACATTTCGCTCCTACGGAGCTAGGGTCGTTCGATCGGCTGTTGCTATAAACATCCGGCTCCTACGGAGCTAAACGAATCGCGTCGGTTGAATGGCGTTCTTTCCTAGCCACTTGGCAACACTGTTACGGCAACACCCTAACGGAGCCCTAAGTTTCTTGAATGAATTTGCGGATCCGTTGCTGAAGTTCGTCGCGAGCGCGCCGGAAGGCGGCGAGCGGCTCACTTTCGCTTCCGGAATCTACCGGATCGTCGATACTCCAATGCAGTCGCCTGGCGGGGCCGGGAAAGATGGGACATCTCTGATTCGCGTTATCGCATACCGTAATTACGTAATCGAATTCATCAGCGAGAAATTGGTCGACGGACTTTGATTTATGGCCAGAAATGTCGATGCCGATTTCCTTCATTACAGCAATCGACTGCGGGCGAACGAAGCTTGCGATCGTGCCCGCACTGAAGACTTCAAACCGATCGGGGTCAAACGCTCGCAATAATCCTTCGGCCATCTGGCTACGTGCAGAGTTGCCGGTGCAAAGAAACAGCACGCGCGTTTTCTCAATCATGGCGATCCCTCGGTGAGTAGTCTGCAAGTAACCACATCGTCAACAACGTAGCGGCGGCCGCACCCATTAATTGCGCGGCCACGAAAAGCGGAACGTCTATCGGTCTGATTCCGGCAAATGTATCGCTTAGTGAACGCGCGATGGTCACTGCTGGGTTAGCAAAGGACGTCGAGGCTGTGAACCAGTACGCCGCCGTGATGTACCCGCCCACGGCAAGCGCAACCATCTGCGGTTGATATTTCGCGCAGGCTCGAATAATGACGACCAAACCAAAGGCGGCAATGGACTCGCTGAAAAACTGTCGTCCTCCGTTGCGCGCGTGACGGGAAAAGGAAACTAGCGGCTCGCCAAACATAACGTTTGCCGCGAGCGCTCCGGCGCAAGCTCCCATCAATTGAGCCACGATGTAAAGGAGCGCCTCCTGCCAACTCACCTCTCGCTGAGACAGCGCACTCAATGTCACCGCCGGATTAAAATGCGCGCCCGAGATCGGGCCAAGGGCAAGAATAAGCGCCGCAAGCACGGTGCCCGTTGCGATTGTGTTGGCCAGCACTCGCCCATGATTCCCGAGCCAATCACCGCCGCGAGCAATAGCGCAGTGCCCAGACCCTCAGCAATGGTTCTTTGTGCAAGGTTCGATTTCACTTCGCAATGCTAACGGGCGAGGTTGCGCAGCAAGACGTTGCCATCTCAACTTGTGCGTTCGCTTGAACACCGGCAACGATCTTATCTCCGCATTCGCACGCCGCCGTCTCCGCGAGATTGTCTTCGAGCACGACAAACACTTCCCATTCGTTACCGTCAGGATCGCGGACCCAGGTCTTGTCCTGCACTGCATAACAACAACTCGTTTGCATCTCGTCGCGCGTCAGCAGCCCGGCCTCGCTCCATTTCTGTCGCGTCGTCAACACGTCTTCCGTCGATCGCACCTGAATACCCAGATGCGAGAGCGCGCCGCGGCTGTTAACGGATGCTTCATTCAGCGTGAAATTCAACGGCGGATTTTGCACATCGAATTTGGCATAACCCGTGCGCACTTTGCTCGGCTCGATGCCGAACAGCTGGCGATAAAACTCGATGCTCTGCTCAACATTCCGCACCTTGATCGCCAAATGAGCTTTTAAGGCCGAAACTACCGGCGCTGACGTAGTTAAGTTGCTCTTGCTTTCCATGCCAAACCTCCTTAGAATCATATTCGCATAAGCGAATACGACGCATGCTAGACGAATTCGACATATCTGTCAAGCCGCATGTGACAGCGTTTAGAGTTCAAGCTTTTAGTTTGCCGTTCGGCAGAGCACCCGCAACCTAAAGGTTGAACTCTGAACCCTGATGAACGAGATTGTGATTCAGCAAATGACTACGGCGGACTGGCCACGCGTCAAACAGATCTATCTGGAAGGCATCGCCACCGGCCACGCGACTTTTGAAACCGCCGCACCCTCGTTTGAACAATGGGACCAGGCGCATCTGCCCGTCGCCCGGTTAGTCGCCCGACAAGTTGGCGGCATCGCCGGCTGGGCGGCGCTCAGTCTGGTGTCGCAGCGCTGCGTGTACGGCGGCGTTGCTGAAGTCAGTGTGTATGTCTCATTGTCGCATCGGGCTTCCGGCGTCGGGCGCAAACTGCTCGAGGCGCTGATAAGTGAATCGGAGCAAAATGGAATCTGGACGTTGCAGGCCGGGATATTTCCCGAGAATGTTAACAGCCTGGCCCTGCATCAAACCTGCGGATTTCGCGAAGTCGGCCGCCGCGAACGAATCGGAAAAATGAATGGCGTCTGGCGCGACACGATTCTGCTAGAACGCCGAAGCATGACGGTAGGAATCGATTGAAATGGCAAAGAACAAATACAATCTCGAAAATCTTTTCAGCGCCCTGGCAGATCGCACGCGTCTGCGGCTGATTAATCTTATCGGCGACTCGGAAGTGTGTGTTTGCTTTTTGGTAGAGATTTTGAAAACAAGTCAGCCGAAGATATCTCGGCATCTGGCCTACCTGCGCCGGGCGCGAGTGGTCACAGCCCGTCGCGAAGGCAAGTGGATGCATTATCGTTTGACTGAACCACCAGACGAACACGCGGCGCGCATTTTTCGGGAAGTACGAACATCCCTGTCTGAACATCCGGAGTTCGAGCGCGATCGCGAAAAACTCGAAAGAGTTTGTTGTGCCACCCAACTTCCGATCCAATTGCGTCGCGCCCCCCGGCCGGTTGGAATAGCGGCGTAACTGTTCGATAAACTTTAGTTTGTCGTTCGAACTCGACAAGCTAAAGCTTGTCGGACATTCATTCCTTGACAATCAAGGATCGGGCCTTAGAATAACTTCGACATCGTTGCGGAGATGTGGCCGAGTGGCTGAAGGCGGCGGTTTGCTAAACCGTTAAGGGTCAAAAGCCCTTCACAGGTTCGAATCCTGTCATCTCCGCCAGAAATTCGGGAGGTCAGAAGTCAGAAGTCAGAGGTCAGACCAGACGCAAGTTGCGTTTCGTTTTGCTGCCCTCTGATCTCTGGCCTCTGACCTCTAGTTTTTTGCGTTTCGTTTTTCTGAACTCTGATCTATGACTTCTGACTGCTGATTCTTATGACTGTTCGCGTTCGCTTCGCTCCATCACCAACCGGTTATCTGCACATCGGCGCGGCGCGCTCAGCGCTTTTCAATTGGCTGTTCGCGCGCAAAGTCGGCGGCAGGTTTCTGCTGCGCATCGAAGACACAGATCTGCAACGCTCGAGCGATGAATCGACGCGCTCGATCGTTGAAGGGCTCGAATGGCTCGGTCTTGATTACGACGAAGAGAAAGTTTTTCAATCCGACAATGCAGACAAGCATCGCGCCGCCGCGCGAAAGCTGGTCGAAGAAGGAAAGGCGTACCGCGATTTCACGCCGAAAGAGCAGCGCGAAGACAAGAACGTCAAACAAGACATCGTCGACCGCGCGCGCGCGCACGCTGCCGAAGGAATCGATCATCGCAGCAATCCGTTCCGTGATTTACCAAAAGAAGAATCCGACGCCCGGGCCGCCACCGGCGAACGGTTTGCAATTCGTTTGAAGGTCGGCCGCGAAGGCACATCGCGATTCACCGACATCGTTTATGGTGAACAGGAGCGCGGCTACTCTGAGATCGAGGATCTGGTTCTGCTGCGCTCTGACGGGCATCCGCTGTACAACCTCTCGGTCGTGCTCGACGATATCGAGATGCGCATCACGCACGTGATTCGCGGCCAGGATCACTTAACCAACACTCACAAACAGATTCTGCTTTATCAGGCATTGGGTGCACCGGTCCCGCAATTCGCGCACTTGCCGCTGATTCTCGCGCCCAACAAGGCAAAGCTTTCCAAGCGTAAGCACGGCGAAGTCGTTTCGCTGACGACTTATCGCGATCGCGGATTTGTGCCTGACGCTTTCGTCAATTACTTTGGTCGCCGGATACCACTCAGTATCCCGCTCAAATAGTTCGCGATAATCAAGAAGTTAGACCGAATCTGGAACCGGGCACTGAGATTTTTTCACGTCAAAGATTGATCGAGGAATTTTCACTTGATCGTATTCACAAGTCGCCAGCCGTCTTCAATTTTCATGAAAACGATCCGCGGCACTGGACTGATGACAAAGCGCTCTGGATGAATGCCGAGTACATTCGCACCATGCCGCTCGCTGAGTTGATGCCGATGGTGAAAAGCGAGTTGCGCGCAGAAAGACTCTGGCGCGAAGAATACGATGACGACGAGCGCGAGTGGTTTGCGAAAGCCGTCGATCTGATTCGGCAACGGTTTTTCACCCTGAAGGATTTTTCGTCGCAGGGTCGAGCGTACTTTTCTGAAGACTTTGATTTTGATGAAGCGGCCGTCCGCAAGAACATTTTGAAAGAGCCAAAGCTCAAAGAACTTTTGCCGCAACTCGCCGATCGAATTGAAACGGTGGATACGTTCACGGCCCAGAATGCAGAAGCGGCCCTGCGTGCTTTCGCTGAAGAATCGGGCATGAAAGCTGGCCTTTTCATCAACGCTTCGCGCACAATGCTGACCGGCCAGGCCGTGGGACCGTCGATGTTTGACGTGTTTGAGATAATGGGCCGCGACGTTTCGGCCATGCGTCTGCGCAGCCGGCGCCCGTGGAATGAGTTTGAGAATTTGGCCATAGAGACACGGAGACACGGAGGGTAATCAAAGTATTAGAACTGGTTGTTTTCGTTTGTGTTAAGCTCTGTGACTCTGCGCCCTCCGTGGCAATTCCTGAGGAGATACTCACAATGAAAAGACTTGCGATTATCCTTTCTATTGTCCTTGTCAGTGCTGGTGTGGCACTCGCGCAGAATAGCAACACCTCGCCGTCAAGCCGCACGCGCACTGTTGCTCCCAAGCCTTCGCCGACACCAAGGACCACAGCTAAATCGCCGGCTGCGACGCCGTCTCCTTCACCAGGGATGTCTGCGCGACGAACTACGACGAATGCCGGTCCATCTGCGGCTGTCCGGGCGGCGTTCGACAAGATCATCGAAGGCATCAGGCGATCAGACGTCGATTTGTATATGAGTGGCTATTTGAACTCACCCACCTTAGTTCTTTTCAACAATAACGGAACAGTGACCAGAGGGTGGGACCAGCTGAAAAGAAATCGTGAGAGTTCATTCCCTCAAAGTAAAGACGTCAAGCTCGATATTCGCGATTGGCACGTCACAATGCTTGGCCGTGATGGCGCGGTGGTCACATGCCTTTGGACGCAATCACAGACTTTCAACGGGCAGCCTGATTCCGGATCCGGAAGAATGACGCTCGTTTTCAAACGCGTCGGCGCGGAATGGAAAGCTGTGCACTTGCACACTTCGCCGGACAAGCCTGATCCGTCACGCGTGCCCGCGTCGGAACAAGTAAATCCGCGGCCGACTCCGTAATGTTTCTGCCGGCGATGCTGAATGGCAGGACATCGCCGAAGAGTATGATTACGTTTGGGCTTACCACGTACCGCGCTACGCGCCGCAGCTTCAGCAGATTGGTGACGTAGTCTTCAAGGACGGCGATCTGACGATGTGTCGGATAAAAAACCGAAAGAAGAAGAAGACGATTCGGGGCAGTAGCCCGACCGTGAGGGAGGGCGTTTTGGGGCGCAGGTTCACGCCCTCCCTCACGGTCGGGCTACTGCCCCGCGTTTCAACCTACTCAACATTTCCACGATTGCAATTCCTCCCGCCGCTGAAAGAAACGGAAAGAACTCGACGACATAACGCGGCTCAACACTCACCGCCATCGAGAACAAGACGAGCCGGGTCGCGAAAATCAGAAAAATCATCAGCACCACTGCACGTGCATAAAACGCTCCGCTCATCGCCATCCAGATAAAACCCGCAATTCCGAGTAAAGTGTAAATCGCGACGATTACCGCAAATACCGGCAACCAGAAATTCTGACCGGGTGAATGCTCGGGATTGTTCAATGGCAGGGCATTACCATCGAATGGATAGAAATCGGAATGCGTATTGAACCACAACGAATGCGCGCGTCTTGCCGGCATCAGAAAATAATAACGAAACGGGTGACGCGCGATTCTTTCGTTCGCGATTTGCGCAAAGCCGGCATCAATATCGGGAGTCATCTCGCCGGGTTTCTCGGGCTGAGTGTCGGTTGATTCGTTGTCCGGTTCGTCCTGGTCTGAGTTTTCAGAATTAGAGTTGGCTTTGTTCGATAACGACTGCTTTGCCACCGGGCTGGCAGGTGTGGGAGACGGAGAGTTCAACACGATCACGTTCAGCCTGTGAATCAAAAGCGCTGTCAGGCAGCTCATCTACATCGACTTGATGCTTATCGATTGCCCACAAAAAGTCATCGAGGTACACATTATCTATCATCCACGTCTTCAACCAGCGCTCGTAACCAACGGCCACGAACTCGCCCGGCATCTCCGCATGCCGCGGCGCCAGTGGCTGAAACACGTGAAACGTGCGCCAGTTGCGAATGGTCCAGGGAGCCAGAACTAATATGAAGGCCAAAGAAAAAACTGCACCGGCGAGAATCGTGCGCAGAAATTTCGAGGGCGCCCGCAGCACGAAGCGGCGACGTTGTTCCGGAGTTTGTTCAGGCAGGCTGCCTGAAGGCCGAACTGCGAACGATCGAATACCGGCAACGACCAGGGTGATCCCCATCGATGCGGCTACCAGGCCAACATCGGGACGAAACAAAACCCCAAGTCCCAGCAACAATCCGCTGATGGACCAATACCGCAATTCCCGCTCGAGTGCATCTGACTGAAACGCGAGAGTTGCCGCCACGCAGGCCGCTACGATGAGAAATGTCGCCGGCACTTCGGTGAGAATTAAGGCCGCATAAATCGTGGTAAATGGATTGACCGCGGCCAGCGCCAGCGCGGCGATGGCGGTCGTGATCCTGCGTCGCTCGTCCGATTGCCAAAGAAAGGCAAGCCACGCGACCAGGGCGCACGTGCCCGTATCAATCAACGCCTGAACGATACGCACCGCGGTGTTGTTCGTATGTCCGAACACCGCATAAATCGGCGCCAGGAACAACGGATAACCCGGAAGCCTGACGTAGGACGGAGGGAAAGGCGCCTCACTCGCGTGAGAATAAATGTGACGCTTCATTCGGCAGCCAGTGAACGATGGCGACGCGGAACGAAGCGGCGACTATGATCAGGGCGACAAAAGCCCAGATGTGTTTTCTGGTTAATCGACGATTCGAATGGCCGGCTTCTGACATTGAGATCTAATGCTAACTCGTGAGGGAAGGAGTTTGCCACTGCGTTGATATGACTTTGTCGGAAGTAGGAAACAGAACCGCCAGCGGTAGCGAGCGGATCAAAGAGTCAAGTTTGTTGTTGAGAAGGTAGTGGAGCAGTTTGAGAGTGGCACGTGCGTCCCGCCCGTGAAGACACGCGCAAGATGCGCGTGCCGCGTCAAACTGTACCACTACCGTTGAGAAGGCTTCGTGTCGCTTCGTGCTCATTCGTGTTATTTCGCGGTTACTACCGCGGTTAAATGCGAACCACGAAAGTACACGAACAACAAGTGACTGACCCGAAAAGCGCTGCGCTACAATTGCGCTCCGAGCTCAGGGTTGCGCCTCAACTGTGGCCTTTCTCTCCAGCTTGCCCCAGCCCACGACGGCGCCGCGAAACGCGGTCGAGACTGACTTGATCATCACGTAGTACATGACCTGGCGATAGCAGAACCTTTGCAGGAACAACCACCATAGCAGGCGCCAGCGTTCTTTGCGCTCGAGCACGAAGGCGAAACAGGCGGCGCTCCAATCAACCGCGAGGAACAAGGCGTAGTAGAAAAGCACTTGCCGCAAATTCGTGAAGGTGTAAACAGACGGCTGTTGAATGCGATCGATCAAAGCCGACATCAAGGTATAGACCAACAGCAGATCCATCACCGGCGAGATCAGCGGAAAGACGATCTGAAAGACCCAAACGTTGGGCATCGCGACAAACCCCAAAGCGCCATACTTCGGGCGCAGCATGGCATCCCGATGCTTCCACAGACACTGAAGCGTGCCATAGGCCCAGCGGTATCTTTGCTTTGCCAATTGGCGCAGCGTCTGCGGCGCTTCGGTCCAACCGACGGCTGACTCTTCATAACCAATCTGATAGCCAAGCTTTCTAATCTGCAACGTCAAGTCCTGATCTTCTGCGAGTGTGTCGGTGCTGAAGCCGCCGCACTTCTCGATGAGCTCTCTTCTCCACGCGCCCACGGCGCCAGGCACAACGGTGATGCAATTCAAGCTGGCGAACGCGCGCCGGTCCATGTTCTGCGAAGTGATGTACTCCAGAGCCTGCCAGCGCGTGACGATGTTGATCCGATTGCCGACTTTCGCATTGCCGGCTACCGCACCCATCTTCGGATCGACGAAGCGCCGCGCCAGCGCGCGAATCGTGTCGTCCGGAAATTGCGTGTCCGCGTCGAGCGCCACGATAATCTCACCGTTGGATTGACGCAGACCAAGATTCAGCGCCGCCGCTTTACCGGCATTCGGTGCCATGAAGAGCCGCACCAGCGGTTCGTTGCCGAATTGCTCGCGCACCACTTCGCTGGTGCGATCCTGCGAGCCATCATCGACGACAATGATCTCGAAGTTGTCGTAATCGGAATTGAGGAGACTGCGAATCGTGGCCTCAATGACGAACTCTTCGTTATAGGCCGGCACGATGATCGACACGAAAGGCTCGAACTGTTCGCCGGCATGTTCGCGTTTGCGGCGGCGTGAACGCGCCCATTGCGCGAAAGCCAGCGCCCCGATCACTATTAGTCGCGCCAATCCAAGCACGATTCCAATAATGAAGGCCCATTGCAAAAGCCAGCTGACTTCCGACAAGACGAGAAACGCCAGCGTGTCCGTGCGGGTATAGAGGCTCTCGCTCGCAGGCAACTTCGGCATCACCTGATCGCGCG
>QHXH01000576.1 GCA_003222855.1 Acidobacteriota bacterium | reverse complement strand
CGGGAGTGGCCATGCTGCTTTATGCTAACACGGTTCGCCCAGCAGTTCCCCCGCAGCGAGCGGTTTAGACACCGGACTTTTCCAGTGGATGCTAACAGGGCGGACAAGTCCGCCCTCTAAACATCGTCGACTAAGCCTCCATTTTGTCGTGCCAGTCTGAGGAGCAAGTATTCACCACTCAACCAGTTCTCATCTTGGTAGTGGGTCAGTTTGAGGTGGCACGCGCATCTTGCGCGTGATTTTCACGGGCGGGACGCCCGTGCTACTTTTTCAAACTGACCCACTACTCTCATCTTGCAAGTCTTTGCGCGCTATGCAATTCATTGTAAGATTGATCGCGAACGGGCGACCGGCTGATTGACCGCATCGAAATAGCAGCGCGGTCTTTCGGATGCGGGCGCCTGATTTGATATTGCGTGTGAAAAATTTCCGAAACATCACCCAACCCAGGCAGCCACGAGACTCAAACGGTCTCGTGATTCACGTGTCGTCATTGAACGATCGATCGACTGAGGTCGTGATGACCGACACTGTGCGGATCGGCACGGGCGATGACTGTGATGTCAAAATTCGTTTAGCCCAGACCTCAACGAATGAGACGAACGGCACGTTAATCGAGGTCAAGCGCGTCGACGGCACATATCGCATTACCAGCGTCGATCAGGGTTTGGACATTAAACTAAACGGCCGATCAATTAAACCAAACAAAATCATAAATGACGGGGATGAAATTTGGATTGGCCCCTCCGGGCCTTCGATTCATTTCTTTCCCATCGCCGCGACAACGGCGATGGTTCCGGGCCGCCGGGGCAGCACCCACGTGGCGCCGTTTATTGAACAAGCCGCGATGGAAGCGTCGGCCACCGCGCGCCGCGATGACGCAAAGATTTTTCTTCGCGAGTTCACGCGCGAGCTCGTCCGCGAGATCAATCCGAGCACCAAGATCATTCTCTTCGCCATCATTATCTTTGCCGTCGCCGGCGCGCTTTATATCGGCTTCGCACAATTCAATGAGGCCCGGCGCGGTCGGCGAATCATCGCCGAACAACAGGCACAACTCACGGCGCAGCAAGAACAACTCAAACACGCGAACGATCTATTAAGCAAGGTGGCTGACTCGACGGAACGGCTCCAGAAGACAATTTCCCTCGGCGAGACGCTGCGAGTTAATTACGGCGCCGGCGTTTGCCTGATCTACGGCTCGTATACATTCGTCGAAGCAGGAACGGGCCGCCCCCTGCGGATGGCTGAATCGCAGAGCAACGAAAGCGGCAACACAATTCAGAATGGAACCAATCAACCGGAGTTGACTCCGGAAGGGAACGGTCAAATCGCTGAGTATCCTTTCGTCGGCACTGGCTTTCATACGGGTGACGGCTTCATTCTTACCAACCGGCATGTGGTCCAACCCTGGTTGGCGGATGAGCGCGCGCAGAGTCTGACTGGCACAGTAAATGGCAAGCCGCGACTGAAAAAATTGGTTGCGTTTTTCCCTGATAATCCGCAACCGATTACGCTCAAATATAAACAAGCAGCCAGCGGCGAGGATGTCGCTGTCTGCACGATCGATCCCAAGGATATCCCGCCCAAGGCTCCGGTGTTGCCGCTTGAGAAAGCCTCCGACTCAGTCGCGATTGGACGCATCGTGGTAACTATGGGTTATCCGTCAGGCCCGGACCGCCTGCTGGCAATGCTCGACGAGACTGAGGCACGCGGAATTCAAAACCGGTACGGCTCAACCGAATCGTTGCTTGCTTATCTGGGGCAAACGAAACACATTCGACCACTCATGACCCAGGGCAACATCACAGATCTCGATGCGCGGCGAATTGTATACGACGCTCGCACCGGCGAAGGTGGATCAGGCGGGCCTTTGTTCGGTCCCTCTGGTCGAGTCATCGGAATTACCTTTGCTATTTTTACTGAAAACACCGCATCTAACTTTGCGGTACCGATTCACTTCGCGATTAGCTTGCTGGAAAAGTCCGGGTGGACCGCGCCGGCGACTCCTGAGCCGGAGCAGAAGGAGGCCGCGAACGCTTCGCAAGCCGGAGCGAGATGAAATGGCATGTGCGTTGCAGGCCAATTTGGTTGATTGCAAAAGAGCTGCTGTTATCGAACCGGAAATGCAGGAACGGCGTTCTTTAGCAAGCGTTTTATTGCAGTAGCGTTCCGCGGAACCTTGAATCTTAGATGACCCTTCGGCCTTCAATCATTTTACTGGTAGTAGCGCTAGGGTGGGTCGATGCGGCGGCCCAGGCCCCGAAGCAATTCTTCGTCAGTCCACCTTTGACCAAACCGGCGCCGGTCATTGACACGCTCTCTGATGACGCTCTCTCAGCAAGCGAAAAGACCAACACCGCTCAACCTTCCGACGTTGCAAACGCAGTCGCCGGCGCCGCAAACGCTGAAGTCCCCAGGACTACGAACGCGCAATTTCGTCTTGAGCGGCTACCGATCGCTAACGGTGCGGAATTGCTAACCATATTTGGGCG
>QHXH01000575.1 GCA_003222855.1 Acidobacteriota bacterium | reverse complement strand
TATTTCGCGTAATATCCCGGCTTGGTGCTGGCGACAAGCTCTCCGCGCGCAACTTCAACGCGAATCTCTCGCCACTTGCCGTCGCGCGACGAAGGGTTAGGAGGTTGATAGACAACGGTGTAGAGAGTGCGCAGATCAGCCGCGACCTGCGCATACAATTTCGATAGATCGTCGAGCCGGCGAATCTCGTGCAGCCGTCCACCGGTGCGATTGGCGAGCAACTCCAGGCGCGTACGCGCGGCGGCATACATCGCAGTGATCACCGGATCGGGGAGCGGCAAACGCTTCGGATCACCCGATGGCAGCGCCAGCGGAAAGATCGTTACTCCCTGCCGATCAGCGTCATTCAACACTGAAACGACCTGCGAGTTCGTCTCAGCTTTAATCGCTGAACTGACATTAGCGGCAGAAGCTTTGCCAACAATCGCGCGATCACCGTTGCGTGCTTCGGTGTCGAGTCCGTCGGTCAATACGATGATCGCCTTGCGGCGCCGGGGCGCTTCATGGGCCAGCTCTTTCACGGAAAGTTTCAGCGCATCGTAGAGCGGCGTCTCGCCCTTGCCGGTTTGCAGCGTGATACCGATCGTGTAAGCGATTTTGCGGCGATCTGTCGAAAAAGGAAGTTGAAGTTTTGGGCCCTTGCCATTGAAATCGACGATCGCGACTCGATCCTCCGGCCCCAGCGCCTCAAGAAACCGAATCGCTGCCTGGTTAATCTGCTGTCGAAAGTTGATGGTCGAACCGGAGGTATCCAACAGCATCACCAAACTGAACGGCGCATCAGTTGGCTCAAAGTGCACAATCGGCCGGCGCACTCCATCTTCGAAAACCGCAAAGTCATTCGCCGACAGATTCGTAATCGGATGTCCCTGCTTGTCGACGACGCCGACACTCAGTTGAACCAGCGCAGTATCAGTGACCACCGGGTCGTCCTGCGCGCGCACGACGCCCGTGAAGGCAGTTAGCGCGAGCAGGAACATGAACCTTGCCGAAAGGCGCCTGGCAAGAGTTGACGGTGACGAACGGACAGAAAATCGGAGCATTTGATCTACCAATTTCAGGATTGCTGGGGTGGTGTGAGTATGCCTGTCACCGGTCGGCGTTTGCAACTCGTCAGGCTGGGAACGCAGAGGCCTTCGTGCTGAGCGCGAGAGCTAATGAAACTGGGAGGTACCGGTTCAATTTGATGAGTCGGGCTACTTGCTACTGGGAGCGCGGGCGCCCTCGCCCGCCCGAGCCAAAGACGATACTTTTCGAATGCCAAGTAAGACTTTATCAAACGAAATCTTCGCGTTGCGCGCTCAGTGCGGGCGAGGGCGCCCGCGCTCCCAGTAAAGAGAAGGCTTTTTTCGAAATTGAACCACTACCAACCAAGACCATCTGAAGCAGACTTGCAAATTACCTTAACCAATTTGCTCTCAGCGACTCAATCTTTAGTCCGTTTGATTGCTTGTGCAACGGAATATAATTCGCAACTCCCGAGAAACCTCTCGCGATGCGCGCGGCAAATTTCTGTGTGGAATGTGGCGAACGACTCTCGCGAAAAGGCTGGCGCGGGCGGTTCGGCAGCAGCCTGTGTGATCATTGCGCGCAGAGACTGGGCACATTCGCTTCGTTTCGGTCATTAGTCGCGATCGTGCTCGCGGTAGTCGCGGCGTTCGCGGTCGGAAGATATATGCGTCCGCCGCCACCCCCGCTAATCATTCAACGCGCGGCAAATTCTCCGCTGTCAGATGCGCCAGTCGATCCTAAGCAAACGTGGCGAGCATTCAAGGAAGGAAACACGTCAGCTCGGGCTGCCAACTTTGCGGTTTCGGCGGCTGACGATGTCATTTACATCTGCGGCGCACGCACGAAAAAGGGCACGCCTTGCCGGCGCCGCGTACACGCGCCTGGCGAAAGATGTTTTCAACATAAGGGAATGACGGCGATGTTGCCGTTAGAGAAGTTGGCGATTAAGCCTTGAGGGACGCAAAAGGACATCGCGCTGTGTCATGCTTACTGCTGAGGTATGTCCGCGCCTCCCACATCTCGGGAAAGAATTTTTTGTCGAGGGTCGTCTGCAAATAACCGATGCCCTCTGAACCGCCCGTGCCGGGCTTGGCGCCGACCATGCGCTCGACCATTTTGATGTGATGTGATCGCCAGAGCGAAAAGTATTCGTCATGCTCCAGCAGAGCTTCCGACAGCTGGTACTCCTTATAAAATTCCTCGTAATGCGTCATCACCTCGACTATCGCGCGCTGCCGCTTACTATAATTCGTGCGGCGTTCTTTCTCGTCGCGGGGAGCGTCGCTGGCTGGCGTATCAAACCCGCGGCGGCGCAGCATCGCAAAGAAGCTTTCGGAAAGCGACGGCGACTCGCGCAGAATTTTTGCGTCTTTCAGACCGGAAGAAAATTCGATCTCGCGAAATTGCATTGATTGAAAACCGCTGGCGGGATTCAGCTCGTCTCTAAAAGCCAGGAAACGAAGCGGCGTCATCGTCTCGAGAATATGGATCTGCGCGATCAGCAGCTTTTCAATTTCGACGACGCGTCGCATCGCCTGGGCGGCTTCAGCAACCCGATCTTCCTTCATCAAAGCGATCGCCGCGTCGATCTCATGCAGGATTTGTTTGAACCAGAGTTCGTAGGCTTGATGGACCGTAATGAAGAGCAGTTCGTCGTGTTGCGCCGGCGATGAGAGGCAGGTTTGTAGCTCGATCAGCTCCTGCACGCGCAGGTATTTATTGTATGAGAGGGGCATGCCCTGGCCGGAATCTTTTGACATAAGAAAGCCCTTGACTTCAAGGAAATTCGGCCATTTCTCGCACGCGACGCGCCTGGCCCAGGTGTCGCTGGCCGTGAAGGACCGTGATCACAAATGCGTCCGCGAGACTGTAACGCATTAGCGGCGTAACCGGCGAACGCAACCGTGTTTTATTGTAATCGATGCCTTTCGATCGCTGGACAAAATCAAGAAAACTATCCTGCGCCTTAAGGAACGATTCCAGCGGTCCCTGAATAGCCGATGAGTCGCCGGGGCGGAATATTTTCGGAGCCGGCAATTTTCTTGCGGCCTCAGGGCTAACTTGTTTAGCGAGCCACCCACCCACGAAGCTCGGTTTGTATCTGGGTGCACTGCCGACCTGCGGGTTCTTTCGCGCATGCTCGAACGCCGAGCTGAAATATTTTTCAAACCCCTTCGTCGCTACCGTCAGATGTTCCAGGCATTGCGCGATGCTCCACTGTTCGGGAGATGGCTTCCAATTGAGTTGAGCTTCGGTCAGATCAGCGGCGACCAGCCGGGCGGCGGCGCTGTTCTTTTCAGCTTCAGAAACGATTGTTTGTAGTAAGTTTGGGGAATCTAGAAATTGTTTCATGAGTTTACCGTTAGGAATTCCGTCTTTAGGCGGCCGCTTAAGAGCGGAACTCCAGACCTTAGAACGCGGCGCCGACTTTCTCTGCTGATGCAAACGCGTGCGTGTCGCGAATCTTTTTCATCTC
>QHXH01000574.1 GCA_003222855.1 Acidobacteriota bacterium | reverse complement strand
TGACGCAGCGTGTCGCACTGACGCCAGCCAATCTAGACAGCTCGCCTGAGCTAAAGGCTTCATTCTTACTCACTACGTTCACTTAAAGGATTGTAAGGGCTGGCACCGATTCCAATGTCAAGCGAATTTTACTGGATAGTTGGTGAGATGTTTCCCGGAAAAGAAATCTACTGTGAACACGCAGGAATTCTAGCGTCATCCACCTCGAGTTATTGAGCAGTTCCTCTGAGTTCTATCCTAGCTGTGCGATCCGGATCATCGGAACAACGGTCAAAGCTTCCTGACGTGTGGTGGTTCGTACTGCTCGCCATATTCAGGGTATTCGATCGTCACAAACTCGCCCGGCCGCGTGTTCTGACTTAATAGTCCGAGCGCATCTCGTAAGACTTTCTTTTGCAGGTCACGCATGCCGGGTCGGCCGAAGCTGTTTCCGATTTTGAATCCTTTCGGATAAAGCGCGCGCGGGGGCCGCATCTGAGCGGAAACTTCGGGACTAACGGTGACGAGAACCGTCGGCACGCCTTTCATTTCGATTTCACGTTGGACCGCGACGACCGTGCGGTGGCAAACGTTTGGTCAACCACCAGTGAGCACGACCGCGTCGGCGCGCGAACCCCGGTCGATTTCGTTCGCGATTTCGCGCGCTGTGCCTTCATACATGGCCTTGAGCTGCATCGTGTAACCCATGTAACCGATATTTTTTTTCGCGATGCCGCCGATTACGCCTTCGCTTTCCAGCTCACGGAGGACATCGATCGGAAAAACCACATTGATGTCCTCATCCGCGTCCGCGTGATCATAATGATGATGCGTCACTATTAATTGACCGGAATCAACGTCGGGCGGAATTTCGCGGTAAGTGAGATCGCCGAGTTCGTCGGCAATATTGAAAGGCTCTTGAGTTCTCAGGTGAACGCCGCCCGCGGAAACGATCGCGATAGTGCTCTGCGAAAGCTCGCGCTCAAACGGAGTGAAAGGAACGCATTTTCTGGAGATTGTCATAACTCTCAAACAAAACGTTTGGAGAAAGACTTGTGCCGGCGCCAAAATCGCACGGCCGGATGCGTGCGCTTCGCTATTCTCCCTGTTCAGCCGAATTGTCGTTCGTCAGATGGAACGCAACCTTTGCGTCATCAGGCGACAGAATCGGGTGATAGGTTTTGCCGTAATTGGAAACGATTTTTTTCACGTAATTCTCTGTCTCGTGATACGGTGGCACTCCCTTGTACTTATCAACCGCGCCTTCGCCGGCATTGTAACCAGCAAGCGCGAGCGACACATCGCCGTTGAATCTCTTCAATAACCACGCGAGATATTTTGTTCCCGCCTCAACGTTACAGGCCTGGTCTTTAAGATCATTACAATCGAACCGCTTCCCAGTCGCCGGCATCAACTGCATGAGGCCTCTCGCGCCCACGGGCGAGGTCGCCTTCGGATCATATCTCGATTCCTGTTGAATGACAGCGTGAATGAATCGGGGATCGACGCCCGCGCGCTCACCGGCGCGAAAAATGATCAGGTCGAGATCGCAATCACCTGACTGCGGAATGTCCAACGGGATGAACTCGTCCTGTCGTTTAGCTTCGACTGATGAAGGCGCGAAGACCGGACTAAAATAAAAGCCGGTTAAGTTTGTAATAAAGAAGAGAAAAAAGACAACTACGGGGGCAAACTTCACAGTTCGCAGGTGAGGAAATCGAGGGAACTTCATTTCGGTATTCTCCATGTGAGCGATGGCCCAACGGGTCATCAGTAATAAGGCCGGGCTGCGCATGGGCAAACCGATTTACAAAGAACTTGTAAAGCATTTGCAATCGAGGAGCCGAGAGTCAGATGGGAATGAGTCGGCAGAAGTTGCTCTTTTTGTGTCGAAATTGAGGCGTCAATGTGATGTACGAAACTGTTTCGGTCAGAAGTGGCATGTGATGGAACACTTACTTTGCCACGACGCCAATGTTCGCAATAGTCGCTCCCTTTGTCATTGAGGGAACCGCGCAAACATACAGGACGATCCCGGCCGCCGGCGCGCGTGCATCAAAGGTCACGTTGCCCAAATAATCAGTTACGTAACCAACTTTCATGCCCTGTTCGACATAAGTGCCGCGCTTAACCAGAGGGTAAAATATCCCCGTCTGCTCACTCGCCAGCGTCACAACCTTTTCGATCCACACGGGATGCTCGACCATTACGGCTGATCCCGGAAGCATCTTCAAATAACGCATTACGTTGAGGCATCCATTTACCAATGCGTTC
Source organism: Acidobacteriota bacterium (assembly GCA_003222855.1). Taxonomy (GTDB): domain Bacteria; phylum Acidobacteriota; class Blastocatellia; order Pyrinomonadales; family Pyrinomonadaceae; genus UBA11740. The sequence goes on along the minus strand of QHXH01000574.1, from coordinate 385 downwards.
AGATCGTCGGTCTCAACTGTACCGGCGTGACCCGCCTCTGCGGTAATTGAAGGCTTGCCTCGCGTGCTGGCGGTATTCTCCAGGTATCGAGACGCCCGCGGATCCTTGGGCCGATCAGTCGAGATGATGATGTGATCGAGGCCAAACGCCAGCAGCATCTCGCGCGAGATTTGATCTTGCCTCTCGTTTCCCGTCTTCGTCCAATAGCTATAGGGCCGCAAGCTCTCGTCCAGGTCACCGCCATGCAAATCGATTAAGTGATCGCATTGGTCGACTACCTGTTTGGTGATGAGGTAAGCGGCTCGTTCGGTTTGAGTGCCATCGATCTTGCCGGGATAAAACCGGTTCATGCTCTTCTGATCGATGGGATTGAGATGCGGAACCT
>QHXH01000573.1 GCA_003222855.1 Acidobacteriota bacterium | reverse complement strand
CTCCGGTAATTCGAAATTCCTCCAGTTCCGCCTCAGGAGAGATCAAGCACCTCAACGACTCGCAGAAGCGACACGTTCAGAACGCGCGAGCGCCGAAGCCACGCAGCCTCAAGCCGCCACCTTTTTCGATCGCGCCTTAATCCTTACAGCCCGCTATAAAATCGCCAGTTCGTTTTGTAATCGCGCGTGAGCTTTTGATTCGTGAGAATCGCGCGAATCATCTCGATTGGGATGCGATTCTCTTTTAATAATGCGTCATTGAATTGGCGATTCGTCATCTTGCCGGAATCAACCAAATCATGATGCAGTGAATACTGCTGTAGACCGCCGATCAGATATGCGATTTGATAAAGCGGTCCATAGCTGCCATCGAAGGATCGTCTTACTTCGGCAGTCGCATTGTCGCGTTCGTGGCCGACACGATTCACCAGAAAGTCGATGCATTCCTGCGGCGTCATCTTCTCCAGATGAAAGCTAAGCGAAAAGATGATCCGCGCACATCTATGCATGCGCCAGAAAAGCATGCCGATGCGGTTCTCGGGTGTCCTGGGAAAATTCAGATCCCAGAACAGCAGTTCCCAATAAAGCGCATTGCCCTCAGTCCAGAAGGGCGTGCCGAACAAGGCGCGGTAAGGCCGATAGCGTGCAGTCATGAATCCCTGCAGGTGATGACCGGGAATCAATTCATGAAACACCGTGGCGCGCGCAAAGTCTATGTTGTTGCCGCGCATGCTCATCATTTTCTGTTCATGCGACATCGTATTCGTGGGGAAGGAAACGAGGATCGTTTCGCCGCCGAGGAAGAATGGACTAACGAGCTGCCGTTCCGGCGTCATCATCTCCATGCGCCAGGTGTCGCGCGCGAGCTGTGGGACGGTCACGAGATCGTGATCGTCGACGAACTTGATTGCTTCCAGCGCCAGATCGCGGATCATCTCGGGTTGCTTACCCGGTTCGACGTAATGGTTCTTCACGTGCTCGAGAGCTTTCTTCCAATCATCGCCATAACCAAGATCGCGCGAAGCCTTCTTCATCTCGTTTTCGCACCACGCCATTTCCTTGTTGGCGATCTCGATTAACTCTTCGGGCGTGTACGGAATCATTTCCGATTGCAGTTCGCTCAGCAGCGCTTCGCGTCCAATGGGATCGCCGATGATATCGCTCGTGTCGCCCGGCCGTGCCTGTGCTGCCGCCGGTCGCTGAAAACCACCACCGCCAGCTTGAGCAGCACCCTGGGCTCCGCCTCCGCCAGGTCGTTGACCGCCGGCCTGTTGACCCGTCTGACCTGCTGGTGTGCTGGTTCGCAAGCCCAACAATCGCTCGTTAATAAAGGTTGCGTACGCGGTCAACGCTTCGTCGAATGCTTTGTAAGGTTCTTCGTTCCACCACGTAAAGACGGGATCGTAGCCGTTATGGAAGGTGTACCAGTTGCGCAGGTTGCCGCGCAGGGAATTGATCGCGTTCACCGCGCGAAATGCGACTGTCTTCTTCACTTTGATTGCGTCTGGGTTGTCGCCGCCACGTAATCCGGCTTCAACTGATCGACGCGTGTCTTCAATCTGCTTCTTCAGATTGTTCAAAGTTGCCGCGGCTTTCGCTGAATCGATCGGCTCCATCCGCCTCCGCGATTCCTCGAAATCAATAATCGTTTTACTGAAAGGAACCAGCGGCGCAATCTCGGCCATCTGTTTAGCTTCGATGTCCAACTGCCGCAGTTCGTGTTCGAGATGACTGCGGAACAGGATGTAATCGACCTTGCCTTCCTGACTCATCGAATCGAAGTCGAGCTTTTGAATTCGCTCGAGCGCATCTGAATAAAATTTTCTAAAGCGTTCACGACGTGCGGGCGAACTGGCGACGGGATAGGAACGTTGCAAGCTGGCGCGATCGGCGACGTAGTATTCAATGATTGGCCGCATCTCGCTGGTCCATTCATTGTCAACTGGCGGCTCGGCCGGCTCGTCTCTTCGAATCGTTCTAGTTGGCGGCTTCGGCGGCTTTTGCGCCGAGCTTTGAAATTGAAATCCGGCAAGGATGAAAACGGCGACGGGAATAATCAGAATTAATGAGCGGCGAAACGTAATCATGCGCGACTCCTTCAGCAAGCTCTGGACTGACGGGCTGCGTATAGTATCAGAAGCCCGGCCAACCGGGGTGATCGATGGGCGCGATATTCGGGACGAGTCCTTCAAGAGTTCCTGCCAGGGCATGCTGTAGCGAAAGACGGACAACTGACCACTAAAAGACACGAACCGTCACGAAGAAGAGATTTTCGTATTCGTGTGATTTCGTGGTTAGTCCGCCCAGCCAATTACTTGCGCCTCGCGGAAACGCTTTGTTATGATTCGCTTTCGTAATTATACGAAGGATGAGCCTGCAGCTTGTCTGACTCGAATTTTTGATAGGATGCTCCGGAAGACCCTCGTAATGAATCGAACGACTACACGGTTCACATTTTGATTTGCCAGTCCCGATCAGTCGGGGCTCGCGAAGAGGGCGCTCCTATCGAATCCGATCATTTGTACTTAGGAAATCGTAAATCGTGAAGAGCGAGCGCCGGATTTTCGGGGCTTCGGCGGCTTTGCCGCTTGATGTGCGGAAGGCCTTCGGCTTTCCGACTCGTCTAACTAAGAGAGTGGAGGCTATGCCTCCGAGCCGAGGCGTAGCCTCGCGGAAGATTACTAAGGTATGCAATCGGAAAGGCGAAGCCTTTCCGCACATCAAGCGGCAAAGCCGCGAGCAGTTGGCGTCAAGCGTTTAGCAATGAGCGAGATCAACGTACAACTAAATGACAGCAGGCCGGTTCAGGTTCCAAGCCCGACGACCGTTGCCGAGGCGTTGAAAAAACTCGACCGTGATCTCGCCAGGCAAGCTCTCGCCGCGCGTGTTAACGGGCGGGAAGTTGATCTTGCTTACCCAATTCAGGCGCCCGAAAACGGCGACGCAGTCAGAATTGAACCGGTGCTGCCGCAAACTCGTGATGGACTTGAGGTTCTGCGTCACTCGACGGCCCACCTGCTGGCCGCAGCGGTTCTGGATCTATTCCCTGGGACGAAGTTAGGTATTGGCCCAGCGTTGTTGGACGATCCTCGCTATGGATTTTTCTACGATGTGATTGCCCCACGGCCTTTGACTGAAGCTGATCTTCCAGTAATCGAAAAGAAGATGCGCGACATCGCCAAACGGAACATGTCATACCGTCGCGACGAGATATCGAAGGCGGAAGCGCTGCGAATGTTCAATGAGCGTGATGAGCCTTTGAAATGCGAGCTGATCGACGAGAAAGCCGGCGAAACGGTTAGCGTCTATTACATCGACGGTTCGCCCTTCATCGATTTCTGCTTAGGCCCGCACGTGCCGAATACGAATCGCCTGAAGGCTTTTAAGTTGCTTTCGCTCGCCGGCGCCTACTGGAAGGGCGATGCGGAACGGCCTCAGATGCAACGCATCTATGGAACAGCTTTTTTCACGCAGGAAGAACTGGATGCGTGGCTCAAGCAACGCGAAGAAGCTGAGAAGCGCGATCATCGTCGCCTGGGCCGCGAACTTGATCTGTTTTCAATTCATGAGCAATACGGACAAGGTCTTGTGTTCTGGCATCCGAAGGGCGGCATCGTGCGCCAGCAGATGGACGACTATCTGCGCGAGGAGCTCACCAAACGGAACTACAGTTTTGTTTACACGCCACACATTGCCAGGCGTGAGCTTTGGCAGTTAAGCGGTCACGAGCAGAACTACGGCGATTCAATGTTCGCGCCGACCAAATTGGAAGAGACTGAGTTTCGTTTGAAGCCGATGAATTGTCCGATGCACATCGGCATTTACAAATCGCAGCAGCGATCGTATCGCGACTTGCCGCAGCGTTACTCGGAGATGGGGACGGTGTATCGCGCCGAATTATCCGGGACGCTGCACGGGCTGATGCGTGTGCGCGGATTCACGGTCGATGACGCTCACTTATTTTGCACGCCGGAACAGATACCGCGCGAGATCGATGACTGTGTTGATTTCGCTTATCAGGTGCTGAAGACGTTCGGCTTCGACAAGATCAAATACGAGTTGTCGGTAAAGGGAAGCGATACCAGCAAGCTGTATCTGGGTTCAGCTGAACAATGGGAAAAGGCGGAGAGCGCCCTGGCGGCCGGTCTCGACGCCCGCGGAATTGAATACGAGCGGATTGAAGGCGAGGCCGCGTTCTATGGACCAAAGATCGATTTCAAGGTCGAGGATGCGATTGGCCGTCTTTGGCAGCTGGGCACCGTGCAATGGGATTTCAATCTGCCGGAGCGGTTTGAGCTGGAATACACCGGTGAAGATAACAAGCCGCACCGGCCCGTGATGGTCCATCGCGCGCTGTTCGGATCGATCGAGCGATTTTTTGGCGTGTTGATTGAGCATTATGCGGGCGCGTTTCCCATGTGGCTGGCGCCGGTGCAGATTGAGGTGCTGACGATTACGGATCGCATCAATGGATATGCGGAAACAGTTGCTCAGGGATTACGCGCTGCCGGTTTGCGCGTCGAAGTGAACACGCGCAGCGACAAGATCGGCGCGAAGATTCGCGACGCTCAATTACAGAAAATCCCGTTTATGTTAGTGCTCGGCGACCGCGAGATGGAGCAAGGGCAGGTCGCGGTGCGCGAGCGAACCAAAGGCGACCTCGGCGCGATGTCGCTGGATGAATTCAGGCAGATGGCGCAGCGGTTGGTTGCGACGCGAGCGCTGACAAACACATAGTTTCAAGTCTCAGGTTTCAGGTTTCAAGTTCCTTTGACTAACTTGAAACCTGGAACCTTGAACCTGAAACCCTAACGAAAGAGGTGCAGCAATAGCTACAGGTTTTCGTGGACGGGGTCGCCCCGATTTTCGGCGCGCGCCGGTAACTCGAATTAACGAACGGATTCGCGTGCCCCAGGTGCGCGTGATTGGCGACGATGGCGAGCAGTTTGGCGTGATGGAGACTCGCGAAGCGATTCGCACTGCGCGTGAACGGGGCATGGACCTGGTGGAAGTTGCGCCTAACGCCGAGCCGCCGGTTTGCAAAATCATCGACTTCGGAAAGTTTCAGTATGAAGCGAAGAAGAAAGCAAACGAGGCGAAAAAGAAGCAGGTCATCATCACGGTCAAGGAAGTAAAGTTTCGTCCCGGCACCGACACCCATGACTACAGCTACCGCATGAAGCACGCGCGCGAGTGGTTGCAGGGCGGCGATAAAGTTAAAGCGACGATCTGGTTTCGCGGGCGCGAGATGACCCACCGAGAGTTAGGGGCGCGAATCCTCGAGCAGCTCGAAAAGGATTTGGCGGACGTGGGTGATGTCGAAATGCGGCCACGCATGGAAGGTAATCAGATGTTTACGATCTTTATGCCAAAGCGGCATAAGAAACCTGAAGGCAGTAAACCGCCGGCAGAAAGCAGGAACCCAGTGACGGAGGACAAGAGTCAGAGTTAGAAGGGCTGATCGCAAATTACTTACAGGAGCAATTATGCCAAAACTAAAAACACATAGAGGTGCGGCCAAGCGATTTCGCACAACCGCAACCGGCAAGATCAAGCGCGGCCATTCGCATGCGCGACACATCCTGACCAAGAAAACCAATAAACGAAAACGGTATTTGGATGTTGACGTACTGGTTGCCGATGGCGACATCGACCGAGTCAAGCGAATGCTGCCGTACGGCAGGGATTAGGCCTTTGGTCTTTGGTCTTAGATCTTTGTCAAAGACCAAAAGCCAAAGACCAAAGACCGGCTTTATTAGGAGGAGTCATGCCAAGAGCAAAACGTGGAAATAAGCGTCTCGAGCGGCGCAAGAAGATTTTAAAATTAGCGAAAGGTTATCGCGGCACTAAGTCA
>QHXH01000233.1 GCA_003222855.1 Acidobacteriota bacterium | reverse complement strand
ATTGCGGTGAAGGGTCCTGGAGATTGCGGATGACTTTGCCGCTTCGGTCGAGGGCGAGCGCGAATGCGTAACGCTTGATGTTAGGTTGGAGAAAGGAAGGCAGACGCCAGACGATCTTTCGCAGAAACGGATGCGACAGTAAAAAGTCGAGACCCGGGTCGCGTCGATTCACCAACGCCACCCAGAAAGTATCGCGTCCATTAGATGAAATGCCATCGGGAAATCCAGGCAGGTTGTCGATGAAGATGTCTGACTGTCCCGCTTTGTCTCCCGTCAACCAATAGCGCCGTACGCGATATGCGCCGGTCTCAATTACCAGCACAAACGATTGATCGGAACTGACTGCGACGCCATTCGCGAAATAGAGATCGCGCAACAACACTTTCGTTTGTTTCGTGCGCGGATCGTAAGAGAGAAAACGGCCGTTTGGTTGATGCTCGAGCAAATCGTCTTTCAATTGCGTGAGCGGAAACTTGTACGAGGCATCGGTGAAATAGATCGTGCCATCCGCAGCGGCGTCCAGATCGTTGGTGCAGCGGAAGGGCACTCCTTCAGCTTCGGTTGCGAGCACGCTGGGTTGTCCGTTAGGCGCAATCGACATCAAACCAAGCACCGCATCGGCGACGATCAGATTGCCGGAGGCGTCGAAAATCAATCCCAACGGACGACCCTTGGTATCGGCGAACACCTCGGGTCTGGTGCCATCCTTCTGAAAACGAAAGATGCGTCCGAGTTCATCGCCACAGTAGATGCGATCCTGTGAATCAAACGCGACGTCTTCAGGATTTTTTCCGTCAATGCGAAGTCTTTCGATTTTCGCCAGCTCAGAATTCTGTGCGTAGATTCCCGTCAGTTCCGGCGCCGCAGGCGCAGTCCATGCCACGGGACTAATGGGGACGGGCCAAAGTAATAGATAACCAACCAGCAGGACGATGATGGCGATCAATGATCGGAGCAGCGTGCGTTTCATGTAGGATCCGTTTTGGAGTTCCGCCTTTAGGCGGGGAAATATTGCCAGAACTGCCGCCTAAGGGCGGAACTCCGAACTATCTTTCGCCGCGCGCAGCTTCAACCTGACTTTCGAGTTCGACTGACAATTTGCGAATGCCCGGCTCGCCCAGGGGCTCAAGCCAGCGTAATGCTTCATCGAGAATTCTACGCTGATGCTCTGGCCAATTCGGTCCGCCTGCCACGCTTCCGAACTGGCCGTGATAATAACCGGCGCGCGGCGGGCGCACTCGCTCGATCAGTTCGCGATCGACAGACAACGTCACAGTCGGAATCCCTGCTTGTTCAATCGCGCGCGCCAGCAGCCCCATCGATTGGTGACAGAGCTCGGATGCGGGAATCAGGAGGGCTCCCTGCACGTCGTAATGCTTCACCCGATCGACCAGCTTGGGCACGGTTGTCTCAACAAAGCTCGCGGCGTCCGGAATGAATCCGCAGAAGCTCCAGAAGGCGGAATTAAGTTGGCCGATGACTCCGTTCGCCTCAAACTCGAACAAACGCGTAAGCGGAACTTGTGCGTTCACATCTTCGCGGACAAAGGTCTCGTCATAACCGCGACCAGCAAACCGCAGCTCACGCGGATCGATTTGGGTGGGGATTTCGCGAAACGTCATATTGCCGTCGGCGTTACTGGCGTCGAACGGTTGAGTGCCATCGATGTACGCGCCGGCCGAACAGATGAGCGCGAGATTCAGCATGGGCAAAGCGCGGCGCGCGGGCGTGAATGGCGCGAGCTTGTTTTCGACAAACGGATATCTTCCGAGATCGCTGTCGGAACGCTGCTGCGATCTCCACGAGCGATATCTTTCGCGCCACTGATCTACTTGTTCAATAATTTCCACGATTTGGATCCTTCACAAAACGCGATTGCTTCGTCTGTCCGGACGCGACGAGATCGTGAAAGCGACCAAACCCGCAATTATCGCGACACCCATCGCTATCACTGAGTAGCGGTGCAACGAATCGAACTCGACGCGACGCGGATCAGCCGGCGAAACCTGATCGATCAGGCCCATCGAGCTGCGCAAAGCGGACATCCGCGCCGAAATAATCCAGAGACTGACGCCAGTCATAATAGCCATAATCGCGGTTGAAATCACCTCAACGAACTGGGCCAGGCGGCTGCGATGCCGGTGCACGAAGAAGCTGGTGACCAGGAGGAATAGCCCGATTTCGAAGCCTCCCCGGTCGATGAATTGAAGCAGCCGCGTGACGATCGAGCCAGCCAATTCATTAGCGTTAGCGAGACCCGCGCCCCGCAACACGCCAAAGAGCGCCGGCGCGACGGCCGCGCCGAAAAAGATCGCAGCACCGAGCCATAAGCCCAGCAATAACAAGCGTAATTGTCTGATGAATGAAGTCATGGGTTTGCTTTTGCAATCGCGATCAAGCGAATCACCGGCGACTCGATTTGCGGTTGCTCGATCTCGCGCGGATCGGGAACACTCAGCAGCCACGACAGCGCGCGATCAAGTTGCGCTTGATAGTCACCTAAATCGAGCGACATGAATATCGGTTGATTCAGTCGCGCGAATTTTTCTTTGGCCATCAAATACATACGCCGGGCTGCACCGGGACGTCCGATCTGCAGATGATGAAAAGCAACGGCTGATTGAATCATCGCCTGAAGAAAAAGTTTTTCGTCCGGCGCGACTGGCCCCATCCAACGTTCTTCCCACGCATCATGCGCGGCGTGGTACTCGCCGGCGTTGTAAAGATCTATGCCCGCGATGTACTCGACCGGATAAGCGAGAAGGTGTTCTTCAGAATAATGTGATACCCCACTTGTCATCGAACGCATTGTATCTGATTCCGATCAAAAGCCTCTCTTGATGCTTCTCGGCCAACTGATTTGGTGTGATTTGATCTTCATTGGTGTGATTTCGTGGTAAGCATTTGCCCGTTCAGAACATTCAACCACGAAATCATACCAACGCGCCACGAAGAAACATGAGCCAAGTGTGTTAACGCACTTGAAGTTCCCGATCATGTTGGAAACACTCTTGTGAATGACAGATAAAAGTTTTGGGACAGCCGGCCTCTAATCTTGCAGGATGGATCAAGGGGACGAGCTTTTCACCGTCAAACGTTCGGCTACCGGCTTGGGGCTATTCGCCATCAAACGGATTCCCAGAGGGAAAAAGATCGTTGAGTACACCGGGCCGTGCGTCCCAAACGAGGAAGTCGAAAAGAGCAATGGCAAATACTTTTTCGGCGTAAACAAGAGGTGGTCAATCGATGGCAGTGGCCGCGACAATATTGCCCGTTACATCAATCATTCCTGCGCTCCGAATGCTGAAGCAATCATCAACCGCGATCGTGTCTGGATTTGGTCAAAGAAGACTATCCAGCCCGGTGAAGAGATTGCCTACGATTACGGAAAGGAGTACTTCGAGGGAATAATCAAAGACATCGGTTGCAAGTGCGCCAAGTGCTCGCACAGCACGCACTCGCACCGCAACGGCTCACGAAACGGGTCAAAATAGCTGGTGGTCTCGTAAGTCGAGATATAAGCCAGCAGCCGAGAAAACCGCCTAAACGGGGCTTTGCCCGAAAGAAAGTCGAAGTTCTCATTCACACCCGGCTTCAGCCGGGTGATCGTGAGTGTCAGAGAAGCGGAAACCGTTTAAACGGTTTCCGGACTCTAGCGTGGAGCAGTTCACCTGGCTCAAGCCAGGTGTGAATGAGACCGGATTGCTAAGAAAGAGTTAGATAGCCTTCGGTGTTCGAATGGCTTATTGGGCAAGATCGCCTTACACCGGATACAAGACAACTATCTCGGTTCCGGATTGGTCGCGCAGATTGTCTATGAACTTGTCGATCTCTTCGGCGATTTTCTCTTCCGTCAGATCGTGTTCGATCCGATCCCGAGCTTGATCGAGCGTGGGGACAATCCGGCCGCTATTACGCAGCCGCCCATATTCTTTTTCATAACGATCCGAAATTTCCCTGGCGCTCACGAGCGCGAACGCCCGAAAGCGAAAAGCCAGATATCTTTCGATCGTGACGCGGTCGCGCAGAATGGCATCCAAGTGCTCGCTGCTTAATCCGACGCGCGACATTCGCTCCTCGAGATGCGCGCGCGAACCGAATGACTGCGCCAGTTCGTCTCGCCGCTTTTTAACTGTGTCTTCAAATTCCTTTTGCGCTTCGTTGGTTTCAGCCAGCGGCAGCTTTCGCGCTTCCTGCAGAATCAGCAATTGGTCCTCGAGCGTTCTTAGCGCCTGATTCAACTCAGGCGAAGAAGGCCGCGGGTCGAAGACGCGACCCGGTTCGAGTGCCAGTTGCCACATCACATCTGAATAAGTGATCAGATCCGGGATTGCTTGCGAACCATTAGTTATGGTGGCGACGGCTTTGTCGGTCGTAACTTGTGCATCTGCGGAGGCCGAGAGAGCAAACAGCGCAGCACAAAGGGCCAGGATCAAGGAAAGAAATTGAAAACTGAAAATTGAAAAGTGCAAATTGCAAATTGCCGATTTCATGTTCACACCATCCATTCGCGAGTGTTTCCGGTTGCTCACACCACGGCGTACATCATGAGACATTTCTGCTGAGATGGGTCGAGCGCCCGTTGCCAAATTTGCAATTTCTAATTTGCAATTTTCAATTTGCACTGCTTTCACCTCTTGGCCATGTCCCCTAAAACGTCTGCGTAAACCTAAACTGTATCTGTCCCTGATGCAGTCGATAAATCGCGGTGGTCGGATTCGCCGTATTCAGGTTTTGCGGAATCAAAAACTTCGACGGGTTAAGCAAAAACCCATAATCGACCGCGAGCGCCCCGCCGAGCGGCGTCTTTAGTCGAAAACCCAGGCCTACCGTATGGCTCCAGCGCACACGCAGGTTTTGTGCGTTCAGATCCTCAACAAAATTACCGGTCGGCGTGATCGGTTGTGGATGCAGAATGTCCTTGATGCTGCGGAACACATTGCCGCCGTCATAGAAGGGCACGACCTGCACGTCAACCGTGACCGGGACGCGGGCTTCCAGATTCATAACGACCATGGCGTTGCCGCCGATCGGAACCGTGAAGGGATTCACCCCCACAAGGTCCTTGTTAGGCTTGCGAAATGTTCCGACGGGAACGATCACCTGACGCGGACCTGCCTCTTCATAACCAAAGCCGCGCAGCGTCGTCGATCCGCCTGAGAAGAAACGCTCACTGATTGGCAGCAGTCGATCGAAGTCGTCGAGACGGCCGTTGCCGTTTCGATCGCGCGGCGAAAAAGTTTCGGCGAGCCCAACCGTCAGGTTGCCGGCGAATATAGTCTTACGCAATTGGTTCGTTTTGTAGTAGGTGTGGTAGGTCGCCAGGAAGCGACTGAAGGCAGTGTTTCCGCCCAGCGCTTTAGCGGCAAAACTATAATCGGCCGATAGGAATTGTCCGCGCGTCGCATCAACCTGGTTGTAGCGACAAACTTCGCCACCGCGAATCGTTTCATCTTCGCCGGGCACCGTTCCCGGCAAACGCCGCTCGCAGCGTTCGCGCGTGTCATAAACAAACGAACTGCCGAAGCGCGACAGGCGAACTACCGCATCCTGTCGCAGGATGTCCTTGATCAAAAGACTTTCGATATTGCGCAGACGCACGTCTTCGTAGTTGTAATTGAAAAAGACGATGCTGTGCGATTTCTGACTGAGTACGCGTTGCGTCTCGACGCGCAGCGTGAGCCGATCGATCGTGGGCTGGCTCACGCGGTTGCCGAATTCATCGATCGGATTACCCTTGCTATCAAGCCGCTGCACGATTCCAAACGTGCCGCGATCTATTGTCGAGCGGAAAAACCGCGTGATGGTCGAGTCTCGCAGGTACTGGGCGGAAAGTGCGAGCGGCGCAAACTGGCGCGTGCGATAGCGGAAGAAGCGCGGGTCGAGAAACTCAAAACGGACCAGTTGCTGCCGCTGGCTGGCGCGAATGCGGATCGCTGTCTGTCGCAGCTTGTTCATAAAGTTCACGTTCGTCAGTTCGAGCAAACCGAGCACGCCGGTGTCGGTTGAATAGCCGCCGCCATATTCGATTACGCGAGGGCGTTTTTCTTCGACGTCGATAATCACATCGTATCGCTTGACGCCATTGCCCGCGTCGCCCGCCGGTTGTTGTGTAATCACCACCTGGCGAAACGCGTCCGTGACGTAAAGTGCGCGCTCAGCTTCCGTGATTCGATCGGCGCGCAGGAGGTCACCCGGTAACAAAGGAATGGCACGACGAATTGCGGCCCGTTTCGATTCCTGCACGCCGGCGCTGCCGGTCACGCCGTTGACAACGATCTCGTTAACGATCGCTTTCGAGCCTTCCTTGTTGATGTTGAAGATGACGCGGACCTGCTCGTCGCCTCCCTTCTTTGACAGCTCATCGATGGAAGGCCGCGCTTCGGCTTCGATGTAACCGAGGCGCGCATAAACATTCAGCAGCTGATCATTATCGGCGCGAACCTGCGACGGTGAATAAGGCGCATCTTTGACGATCGTGATTTCCTGGCGCAGGCGATCTTCGGGAATTGTTTTCGCGCCCTGAATCTGAATATCAGCGACACGCGTGAGCGCTCCTTCAGTGACTTGAAAGGTGATGATCAAATCGTCTTGTGTGGGCGAGATACCTTGCAGGACACTCACGTCAGCATGTCGGTACCCCAGATCTCGCATCATAGATTTGATCGTCCGCTGGTCCTGTTCCAGCAAGGCGGTGCTGGTAAAGCCGCGTCCGTATCCCCCCAGGAACGGAAGGAAAGCAAAGGCGCTCGCTTTGCGCGATTTCAATTGCGGCAGGATGTCAGCGATCGTTAGTTTATTCGTTCCCGTGATGCGAATGTCAGTGAGTTTCAAGCGTCGTCTTAAGTTAACGTCATAGACGATCTTGATGGTGTGGTCGTCCAATTCGGATGGATTCAGATCGTGACAAGTCTCCTCGCTGCCGTTCTGAACGGTGTTCGGCGTCGGCGGCGTCACCGTGCATAGCGGCGTGACTTCCGCGAAGAAGTAACCCTGCTCCTGAAGTTGAAGTTTGACCCGGCGGCCGCCTTCATCGATGACCGAAAAATCCAGATTTCCTTCGCGCTTGAGCGGCAACAACTTTTGTTGTTTGCTTTCCTTCAGATTGTAATGCAGGAACGATACTTCGACCTTTGGTCCTACTTTTCCGATCAGCTTGATATTGATTTCATTTTTCTCAGGATCAAACTGGACGGTTGGATCGTCGAGTTGTGGCGCCATGTAACCCTTATCAATAAGCGCCTGCTTGATGCGGGTTAGGTCGTCGCCCAATAAATCGCGGGTGAATGCCGCGCCAGGTTGCAATTTTAGAGTTGGCGCTACGTTCGGAATGTTGAGCGCCGGATCAATCACGAATTGGCCCACGTGAGCCTGTTCATTCGGCGTGATGGTATAGACCACGATGCGGCGCGTTCCCGTCGCATCTGCCGGATCGGGTATCTCCTCGTGCTCGACAGCGGCTTTATAGTAGCCGCGATCGCGCAAATAGGTTTGAATCTCATCGGCGTTCTTTTCGATCGCGGGAATTGAGAAGCGACGCCCGGGTTCGAGCAAATTCAGCCGGGCGCGGATCTCATCGGGCGCTACGGGAGTGCCGGTCGTTGGTCCAATTCTGATGGTGACACCGGCAATCACGATTTGTCGCTGCACAACGAAGCGAACACGAATGGGGGCTGAACGAGCGCCGGCCGCTGTTTCGTCAACCTCCACTCGCGCCGAGGCAACGCGGCCTGAGGCGTAAAGATCGTGCAGGGACTGGCGCACGTTAACGGCTGAGTATTCGCCCCCCGCGTCGACCTTCAGCATTGCTTTGAACTCACTTTGCGCAGTTGGGTCGGCCGGCGTGCCTTCGAGCACCACATCGACTGCGGCGATGGAGCGGCCCTCGAAGTCGCCGACCTGGGCGTGGGCCGCAGAAAAGATTAGTAAGCAGTAGGCAGCAGGCAGTAGGCAGAAAAACAGAATGCGCTTCGCTGTTCCGGTATTCCGCCTTCTGCTTTCTGCCTTCTGCTTTCTCTTCACTTCTAGAATCTCTTCCGGAACCTGATCTCAAAACTATAGTTATTGTTTCGCGTGCTTAGGTTGCGTTGTGAGCCTTGTTCGTATTGCGCCACGAATGACATACGGTTCGACACGCGATACTCAACCGCCAACACCTGATTTGGATCGGACGCGATGTTTGTCGAGTAAGTCACCGTCAGATCTTTGGTAATCTGCCGCTTTCCTGTCAGACGCGCCGTCGGTGTCGAACTGTTTGGAGTAATCACCGGATTGATTTCCAAACTAAGCCCGAATAGCTTGTTCGTTGCGCGCGAAATCGGCGCATTGATTAACGCATCCGTCAGCAAGCTCGCCGCTGTGCCCAGACCTGATTGGGCCAGAACAGAGGTGCTGGTGTCGGTCGACGAAAGCGTGCCCGTCAAAATTAACGACACGACGTCGGCTTGCGGCAAAGACGGTTCGGCGCCGACGCTGGTCGTCGGATGCGACAGCGGGCCTTCGATCGTCGCCGTTACGCGATAGCCGCGAATCACGGATTGCGCCTCAATATTCAAGACGGGATCAGCGCCCAGCCGGGCCGGAAAATACATCAGGCCACGTGTTATCTCGTACGGATTGTTCCGGAAATTCAGCGTGCCGCGCGTCGCCGTGATGCGGCCTTCGATAATCGGATCCTTGACTGGTCCATCCAATTGCAGCGAGACCGAAGCAACCAGGTCACCAAGGTTGTTGCGCATGATGAGCGCGTTGCGCCCTTCGACTCGCAGCTTGTCGAACCTGGCGGTTTCCGTGAAGGTGAACTCGCCCCCTTCTTCGATCGACGTTGCCGGTCGTTGGTTGATGAGCTCGGCGAGGTCGATGTCTTTCGTATATTCGGTGCGCCGCACCCGCACGTCGCCGCGAATGAATTGGACTTTTGGAGTACCGCGTACTTCCAGATCGGCATCGACCGTAGAACGAAAGTCCTGCGGATAATTCAACGTCATATTGGTGCCGATGACGTTGAAGAGGAATTGTGAGATCGAGAAGCCGTCGAGTTGCGCGCCGCCGCTGACCGTAAGCTTTCCACCCCCGAGCGTGCCGTCGAGCTTTTCAATCTGCGCCTGGTGCGCATTAAACAGCACAACTCCCTGAAGATTCGCCAGCGTGATTCTCTGATCGCCCAGATAGACTGAGATCGTTGCCCCCGCAACCGAGGCCCGGCCCGTGACTCGTTGATTTTCATACGTGCCGCCGACGTTCACGGCCAGCTCGGCGATGCCGGAAGAAAACACATCCGGTGAGAACAATCCGAGAACTCGCAGGTTTATGCGGCCGTTGATCGCGAGCGTATTGCGGCCGCCGGTGTCGGTCGCAACGGCTCCGCCGACCGTAACGTTTGTTTGGGTGCCGGTTAAGTGACTGTCGTGAAAAATTACTTCGTTCGGTGTTACTTCGACGATGATGGGCTCTGCGGCAGAGAGAGTTATTTGCTGGTTTGGTTCGCCGATGTTTACGGTCAATTCTGACAGAGTGGCATTGCCCACCAAACCGCGAATGGTCGGGTATCCATCTTCATCCAGTAGATCGCCCGCCAGCTTTAAGGTTCCGCTGGCCCGGCCGTTCACGGCGACATTCGTGCCGGGCACCAGGATTTTCAGCAGTTGCGTTATGTCGGCGCCATTCATGGTGGACTCAATAGTGGCCGGAAGGTGTTTCTCTTTCCCAAGATCGACGTGCGCGACGATCAATTGCGGCTGCTGTCCCAATAAGCCGGTGGAAGTAAGGGTGACGCTTAGCTGCTGGTTCTCTGTTCGGCCAACGACAGCCACCGTCCCGGCTGGTTTACCGTTAACAGTTACGTCGCTACTCTCGGCATCAAAAGAGATCGTGTAGGTCGAAACCTCGGCGCCCACACCTGACGCTTTTAGGTTTCTGATCGTGGCTGTGCCCGCCACTTGTGGAAAATTAGGCCGGCTAGCAAACGCCTGAAGCCGCTCAAGCTGAACACGTTCGCCGCTGGCAGTCAGATCGAAAGCCTTCGTCTTGATGTCATACTTACCCGACGCAGTGATGTGGCCGGCGTTGAAATTCAGATCGACGCGGTCGACGTCAACTGAGGATCCGCTGAACGTTGCGTGCGCCGTCAAACTTTGCAGCGGTTCGCCGGCCAGACGGCCCTGGGTCGAACGAATATCGGCGACGCCGCTCATCGCGTTCGGCATGCCGGTGATTCGTACCGTCCCGGAGACATCGCCTTGCGTGTCGCCAATTTGCTCTCGCGTTTCCGCGCTGAAAGGTAACGCGACAACCAGATTGCCGAGGTTCATGCGATCGAGCGTCGCATCGATTGAGGCGTTGTTCTCGCCGGTCCGCGGCACAACCAGCGAAAACTGTGCGCTCCCGCCTGTCGCCTGCGCTAAACGTCCATCGGTGACACGCATCTCCGCAGCGGTCGATGAAATGTTCGCAGTCAGCGACCCCAGATCGCGTTGATTAACGATGAGCGAGCCCAATTCAGCGTGTCCGTTGACGACAGGATTTTTCAATGCGCCGTTCAGGGTGCCGTTAAAAGCCAGCTTGCCGCCGAGATTGATTCCGTAAGTGCGAAACTGCTCGTCCATGTCGGAGAGTGCGCCGGAAGAAATCAGTAAGCGTTGCAGTTCCGACGCGTCGGTCGAAGAGAGATCGACCCGGAGATTGGACGCCGGTTGTTCGATCGAAAATTGTCCCGACGCGGTCAATGTCGTGGCTGCGGTTTGGAGGTTGACCCGTTGAATTTGGAACAGGCCGTGATCGGCGGTCAATGCAACCTCGCCTGACAATGACGCGAGATCAGTTCCCGGTTGCGCGGCTCCGGCGAGATGCGCGCTGATGTTTCCGGTTG
>QHXH01000424.1:1766-6369 GCA_003222855.1 Acidobacteriota bacterium | reverse complement strand
GCCGCGACTGCATCCTGAATCGCCAGATTGATTCCCACACCGCCGACGGGTGACATCGCATGCGCGGCGTCGCCGATGCATAACAGTCCGGGCCGATACCACTTGCGCAGACGATCGACTAAGACCGTCAGTAATTTAATCGGCTCCCAACCGGTCAGCTCATAAACACGATCTTTTAGAAATGGCGCCACGGAAACAACGTCAGCGCGAAATGCCTCCAGGCCACGCTGTTTTATCTCGTCAAAGGCCCCTTTGCGAATCACGAACGCGCACTGCCAGTACTGGTCGCGATTCAGCATCACCAGAATCTTGCCGGGCACAAAGCGGCCGAGGACCTGGCCCGGATCGCTGGGCTTGCGCGAAACCCGAAACCACAGCACGTCGATCGGCGCGCCTAAACTCTCGATTTCCAGCCCGGCGCGTTCGCGAACGATTGACCGGCGGCCGTCTGCGCCCACGACGAGTGTTGCGCGCACTTCCGTGTCTCCGTCCGGCGTTTTCGCTCGTACACCCACGACGGTGTTGCCTTCTTCGATCAACTCCGTGACTTCGGCTTCCATCTGCAATTGAAAAGCGGGATAGCGCGCGGCTTCATCCTTGATGAAATCCAGAAAATCCCACTGGGGCATAAAGCCGAGAAACTTACAGTGCGTGGGCAAGTGAGTGAGATCCGCGAGCGGGATAAACTCCTCGCCAATTTGCCCGCCGACCTCTCTGATTTCCTGGTGCGGACGTTTAAGGAACGCTTCGATTAGGCCAAGCTCGTAGATGACCTCTAGCGTGGACGGATGAATCGTATCGCCACGAAAGTCGCGAAAGAAATCAGCGTGCTTCTCGAGCACAACCACCGGGACGCCGGCGCGCGCCAACAGAAAGCCGAGCATCATTCCTGCTGGTCCACCACCGGCAATGCAACAGCGAGTTTCTATTTGTGGCGGGCCATCCAAAGGCATAACACTCCAAATGGAATCACGATCATTGCTTCGCGCAACGAAGCTGATTGCGGCCAGGGGTATCCGAAGACCTCGAAACGAAATGGCTTGACGAGGCGATATGTGTGCAACGCTCCAAGCGTGAGGTGCAATACACCTGACGACAAGGCCGCGAGCTGCCGCAGCTCAGTCCGCACCACGGCTAACAGACATGCGAGAATCAAAGTGGAGTAAATCAATAACGCGAGCGCGCTATCGAAGCGCGAAAAGTCCCAGCTTCCCACGGCGAAACTGCTTCCAGTCTCCAGCCGATAGTAATGACATGACCAATGCGGCATCCACGAGCAGGCCGCCAGGGCAAAGAATATTCTGAGCAACGACTGACGCATGGCTGCCCACTCATCTTCGCCGGAAAGGTTACGCGAGACTGAGGTTGCGCGCAAAAGATCTTGGGGCAATAATGATTTTGGGGTGGAGTCAGTATCGGGAGCGGTAGCGACCGGGTTGGCCGGTCCGCGACTCCCCCCTACCGACCTCACTACGAAACAAAGCACGCGCTCCCGCGTAATAACCAATCAACAGCCGGAGGTGGCTGGACAGTTTCAATATGCGACGATCTTAGTTAAGACGGAAAGCATGATCCACGAAGTCACACAAAACCTCGCGAAAAAGGCTCTTGTTTCGAGGCGCTTCATCTGGCTTAGTGGATCGTGCCATTGCCATCAAAACAAAGAACTTCCAAATTGACCCGAGATCCAGGCGCGACCGCATTTGGTGTCCCGCAGCAGAAAACGGTAGAGTTTAAGTTCGAACTGCAGCCGGCCATCAATAATCAATCAAAAACACTAGGAGACAAGAAATGAAGGGTCTTAAAGCAATTGTTTCGTTATTACTGGTCGCCGCGTTCAGCGTCACGGCCATCCTGGGCCAGACGGCCCACTTTGACGTGGCGGGCATGGACACGAAAACGTCAGCCTGCGCGGACTTCTATCAATATGCAAATGGCGGATGGCTCGCCGCCAACCCGATTCCGCCGGCGTATCCGGCATGGGGCGTCGGGAATGTGCTGAACGAAAGAAATCGCGACGTGCTCCACGACATTCTGGAAGCCGCGGCGAAGAATGTCGGCTCGCACAAGAGCAACAACGAGCAGAAAGTCGGCGACTACTATGCCACCTGCATGGATGAGGCGAAGATCGAAGCAGACGGACTAAAGCCCATAGAAGCCGAACTCGATCGTATTGCGCGGATAAATAATCAGGGAACATTGCAGGACGAGATTGGTCATCTGCATTCCATGAGCCTTAACGCCGGATTTGGCTCCGGTTCAAATCAGGATTTGCGCAAGAGTTCCGAAGTAATTGCCGCTATCGTTCAGGGCGGACTGGGTTTGCCGAATCGCGACTATTACATCAAGACCGACGATCGCTCAAAGTCGATTCGCGACGAATATGTAAAGCACATCGCGAAGATGTTCGAGCTGATGGGCGACGATGCGGCGAAGAGTGCGAGCGAAGCGCAGGCCGTCATGACGCTCGAGACGAAATTCGCTGAGGCTTCGAAACCTCCGGTCGAATTGCGCGACCCGGAAAAAAATTATCACCGCATGCCGATGGCCCAGCTTCGCGACGTGGCACCGTCATTTGACTGGTTTGCATATTTTCAACGCGTCGGTCTGGTGCAGAAGGCGGACGTTAATGTTGCCCAGCCGGAATTCTTCAAAGCTTTCGACGCCCAACTGACAGCGACGCCAATAACTGACTGGCAGACATATCTGCGCTGGAACTTGATTAACGCGACTGCCTCGGGTCTGGGCGCGAAGTTCGTTGATGAGGATTTTCACTTCAAGGGCACAATCCTCCAGGGATCGAAAGAAAACCTGCCGCGCTGGAAGCGTTGCGTGGCCGCGACTGATCGCGCGCTCGGCGAAGCCCTCGGCGAAGTTTATGTCGAGAAAGCATTTCCACCCGCCGCCAAGAAGCGCGCGCTGGACATGGTGCGCAACCTCGAAGCGACGCTCCGGGAAGACCTCGGCACGTTGAGCTGGATGGGCGATGCGACGCGCAAGGCGGCGATCGTCAAGCTCGATGCTTTTCTGAACAAGATTGGCTATCCCGACAAGTGGCGTGACTACTCGACCCTTTCGATCGATCGCAGTTCGTACGTTGGCAATCGGCTGCGCGTAAATCAATTCAATGAGCGCCGCGACTGGAACAAAATAGGCAAACCCGTCGATCGCATGGAATGGTTCATGTCGCCGCCCACGGTCAACGCTTATTACAATCCGCAAATCAACGAGATCGTTTTTCCGGCCGGGATACTACAACCGCCTTATTTCGACGCCAGCGCTGACGACGCGCTGAATTACGGCGGCATGGGTTCCGTGATCGGACATGAAATGACGCATGGCTTTGACGATCAAGGTCGTCAATTCGATGCGACCGGCAATCTCGCGAATTGGTGGAGCGACACTGACCTGAAAGCGTTTCAGCAGAAAGCACAATGCATCGTCGACCAGTTCAATGGCTTCGAAGTTGAGAAGGGCTTGAACGAAAACGGTAGGCTGGTCCAGGGTGAATCGATCGCCGACCTCGGTGGTTTGGTGATCTCCTACGCCGCTTTCCAGCATTCGCTGCAGGGCAAACCGCGCCCGGCGAACATTGACGGGTTCACGCCCGAGCAGCGGTTCTTTCTCGGCTATGCGCGGGGGTGGGCGACCAGCATTCGGCCTGAGCTTGCGCGGCTTTTGGTCAGCTCTGATCCGCATCCGCTGGCGAAGTTCCGCGTCAACGGACCGCTTTCAAACCTGCCGCAGTTTGCTGCGGCGTTCCAATGTAAAGACGGCGATCCGATGGTGCGGCCCGAGAAAGATCGCTGCGTGATTTGGTAGTTGGAGTTTGGAGTTTCGCCTTCAGGCGGCCGCCTAAAGGCGGAACTCCGAACCGCACAATGAAGCTCCTTTAGGGCGAGATGATGACGTCCATTTCGCTCCTAAAGGAGCTTCTCATTATTTTGAAGTTGCGCTTCACATAAATATTTCGTTCCTGACGGAGCGCCGGTCTCATTCACGCCTGGCTTTAGGAGTCTGTCGGAAAAAGTCCTCCGTGGTTCTCTGTGTAAGCTCCGTGCCTCTGTGGTGAATGTTTTTCCTGGTAATTTCACCACCGAGACACAGAGCATCACAGAGTTTGCACAGAGAAATTCATTTTTCCGACAGACTCCTTTAGCCAGGTGAACTGCGCCAAGCTAAGGTTCCCTTCTCCCCGCACTTCCGATCACCCGGCGGCAATACGCCCGGCATCCTGGTCGTTTGTAAAAAGTTGTAAATTCAGCTCCCTGACAGGGCTGAACCTATTGCTCGCCAGCCGCGCCGCGCTACATAATGCGCGCCACATTCCGCGGGTAAGGAGATTCAAATGATTTCAACCAAACGCATTTCGATATTTGTAGTTTTCATAATTGCGTGCGCGGCTTCGGTCGTGTCGGCGCAACAACCGGTCAAGGTGCGTCTGCCGCAAGCCAGCCCGTCAGCCACAGTATCGCAGACGATCGGGATTACTGATGTCTCGATCACTTATCACCGCCCGGCAGTGAAAGGGCGCACAGTCTGGGGAGATATCCCGTCGGAGAAAGTGTCAGCGCTTATCAAAGCGAACTCAGTAGGCCCAACC
>QHXH01000424.1:0-1643 GCA_003222855.1 Acidobacteriota bacterium | reverse complement strand
TACCCGGTAAAGAAGAATTCACCGTCATCTTCAACAAGACTGCCGATCAATGGGGCAGTTTTCGCTATGATGCGAAGCAGGATGCGTTACGCGTGAAGACAAAGCCGGTTTGGCAGCGCGATTCGCAGGAACAGTTGTCTTACGAGATTCCTTCGCTGACGCCGAATTCAGCCCAGGTAATTCTGAGATGGGAAAAGGTCGCTGTGCCTTTCACGGTCGAAGTGCCGAATCAGGATGCGCTGGTGCGTTCGAAGATCGATGCTGCCGTGGCCGCGAATCCGACCGACTGGCAAGTACCGCTGACCGTCGCGACCGCCTACTTCAACGATGACAAGTTCGACGACGCGATGGTTTGGGTGGACAAGTCCATCAAGGTGAAAGAGACGTTTCAGAACCTGCGAACGAAGGCTAACCTGCTGCTCAATATGGGCAAGAAGCCGGAAGCAATTGCGGTCGCGGAGCAGGCCGTCGCGCGCGGCAAGGCCGAGGGCACTGATACCACGCGCTTCGAGAAGTTTCTTGCCGATCTCAAAGCCGGGAAGATGTAGACCAGCGTCGGAGTGAGCCCTGCTTGCTGCTTCGCACCGCCGCGTTACATAATGCGCGCGAAATTCTACAACCAAGGAGTGCCACCATGATTTGCACAAGACGACTTTCACTTTTCCATCTCGTGATTCTGTTAGGCGCCGGATGCGCAGGCCATGCCTTTGCCCAACAACCGACGCTGGCAATCAAGCCGCTTCGGCCCAGCCAGAAGGCCAGCGTAATGCAGACGATTGGTGTTACCGACATCACCATCACTTACAGTCGTCCCGGCGTGAAGGGCAGAACAATTTTTGCCGATGCGCCGGCGTCGATGGCCGCGCGCGCCACGGGCGAAGCCACTCTCGATGATCAAAACAAACGACAGCCCGGCGAACCAATCACGCCCTATGGCCACGTGTGGCGCGTGGGCGCGAATGAAGCGACGTTGTTCCAGGTGACCGACGATGTCTTGATCAATGGTCAACCACTAAAAGCCGGCGCGTACAGCCTGGAAGCAATTCCCGGCAAAGACGAATGGACGATCATTTTCAACAACGATCCCGGTCAATGGGGCGCCTTCAGTTACGATGAAAAGAAGGATGCGCTGCGGGTAAAGACGAAGGCGCAAACGGTAAGCGACAATCAGGAGTGGCTGGTTTACAGCTTTGATCCGGTGACCGACAATTCCGCCACGGTGAACCTTCGTTGGGAGAAAGTGCGCGTTCCCTTCACGGTCGAAGTAAAGGACGTCAAGGCGGCCTGGCGTGCGCACGCCGACGCGCTCATCGCTGCCAATCCGACGAACGAAACGCTTCCGCTTCAAGTGGCGAACACTTATTATCGCGAAAAGAACTGGGATGAGGCGCTGAAGTTTGTCGATCAATCGATCAAAGTCAAAGAGACATTTGCGAACCTGTCCAGTAAGGCCAACATTCTTTGGGGTGCGGGCAAGAAGGATCAGGCGCTGACGGTTGCCGATGCAGCCATTGCCAAAGGCAAGGCCGACAAAGTGAACACCGCGACCTTTGAGAAGCGCGTGGCCGACATGAAGGCTGGAAAGATGTAAGTGATGTCTCAGTCTCACCTCGCTTCGGCGAGGTGATTGAGAGTTCGTGATC
>QHXH01000423.1:567-4921 GCA_003222855.1 Acidobacteriota bacterium | reverse complement strand
AGGGAACCGTCAACCCGTCGGACATGCCAATCACAATGTCGCGCACGGTTTCGCCCGCGGTGAAGTGTCTTTCAACGTGTCGCGTCTGTGGCATTAGCAGTAGTGTGTCAGAAGCCCGCGCGTAAGCAAGGGCGCGTTTCGTAAAGTTGCCCTCCCTGACGGTCGGGCTTCTGACACCTCGTTCTCAAGGCGCGCATCGAATCAAATGGAAGAGTCTAAAACTTTCCGATCAAGACCAACACACCAATAATTATGAATGCGGCGCCGGCCACGCGCTTGATCCAGTCGAGCGGCAGATACTGGCTGAGCACACTGCCCACGATTACTCCGATCGCTGAAACTGCGACCAGGGCCAATGAAGCGCCAATGAAAACTTCCCAAGGCCGTTTCTTCTCTGCGGCCATGGTCATCGCGGCGATTTGAGTCTTGTCGCCCATCTCAGCCAAAAAAATTATGCCGAAAGCGCGCCAGTCCATCTTAACCTCTTTTCAATGCGCTAACATTTGATTGCGCAATTCATGTAAGGCACAATTGCGCATCTGTCAATAGAGTTCGCGTCATCGCTCCAGCATCAGAGGTCCCCACGTGGTAAAGCCCGCCAGAGAATTCGTCGGTACCGAACGCTTCACCTTGCTTCGCCGTCTGGGTACGGGCGGCATGGGCGTCGTTTATGAAGCGCACGATCGCAAAATGGACAAAGTGGTGGCGCTGAAAACTTTGACCCGAGCCGAAGCTGCCCACATCTATCGCTTCAAACGAGAGTTTCGCACGCTCGCCGATGTTTCGCATCCGAATCTCGTAACTCTCTACGAATTGATGTCTGATGGCGACGACTGGTTCTTCACTATGGAACTGGTAAAAGGCGTCACGTTTATTAATTACGTGCGACCGGACATCATGTGCTCACCCGCGACTGACGTCGATATTACTTTACCGGTACCGCGCGCACATCCAATCAACTCTGCTGAATCTGAAGCGGACACCGAGATTTTTGACAGCTCGAGCTTTTCATTTGAAGAAAAGGAAGGGCCGCTCGAAACGGAAGATGAATCGATGGCGGCAGCAAATTATCGATTGGATGAACCGCGCCTGCGGGCTGCTCTGCGACAGCTCGCCGAAGGAGTGAATCGTTTGCACGAGATGGGGAAGCTGCATCGCGACCTCAAACCGTCGAACGTGCTAGTGTCGAAGACATTAACCCCGAGCTTCGCGAGACGTTGCTGGCGGGGACTCCGGACTACATGTCGCCCGAGCAGGGCGCCCAAACGGCAATCTCGAAAGCGAGCGATTGGTATAGTGTCGGCGTCATTTTGTATCAGGCGTTGACTGGCCGGCTTCCTTTCCGCGGAAAATTCTTCGAAGTGATGTTGCGCAAGCAAACGCGCGATCCAATTCAGCCCCGTGAAATCAACCCGCATGTTCCGCGCGATCTTAACGATTTTTGCATGCGGTTGTTGCGCCGGGAAGCGGACACCCGGCCGACGGGCCGGGAAATCATGCGGGCGTTGGGGGTTCCACGTTCTTCTGCAATGTCGCCGCCGTCGATAAGCGCAGGCTCGTTTATTGGCCGCGAACGGCAAATCGCTGAATTGCATGATGCGTTTCGCGCAACCCGCGAAGGGCAGACGGTCGTAGTTTACGTCCATGGCAGCTCGGGAATGGGCAAATCGACGCTGGCGCGCATTTTTCTCGAGCAACTCAAAGAGAAAACACTCAACGCGATCATCCTGCAAGGCCGTTGTTATGAACGAGAGTCCGTTCCATATAAGGCGCTCGATGGGGTCGTTGACAGTTTGAGCAAGCACCTCGCTTCACTGCGACGAGCGAAAGCGGAAAGCTTGATGCCGCGGAACCGCGCTGCGCTGGCGCGAGTTTTTCCGGTGATGCTTCAGGTTGATTCAATCTTCGATGCTCGCTCTGCTAAACGTGAGACCATAGATTTGTTTACCATGCGGCGTCAGGCGTTTGGCGCGCTGCGCGAGCTGCTCGCAAACATCGCGAGCCGCAAACCGCTGGTCATCTATATCGATGATCTGCAATGGGCCGACGCCGACAGCACTTTTCTGCTTGAAGAATTGCTGCGGCCGCCAGATGCGCCACCGCTCCTGCTCGTCGCTGGTTTTCGCACCGAAGAGATCGACGAAAAACCCTTTCTCAAACAACTTCTGTTGCAAGCGGGAACCGAAAATTGTCGCGAGCTCGTCATTGGACCATTGGCTGGTGGCGAAGCGAGAGAATTAACGCGTTCACTTTTCGCGGCGGCGGATGTTTCCGGCGAGCCGTTCATCGAATCGATCGTGCACGAGGCAGCGGGCAGTCCGTTTCTGCTCGAGCAGTTGACGCACTACGGAATGATGAACGAGCGCGCGGCGACGGCAGGTGTATCGCTAACGACGATGCTGGAAGAACGCATGAGTCAGTTGCCCTCCGGAGCGCGGCAATTGCTCAATGTCCTGGCCGTCGCGCGACGTCCGGTGGATGAAGCTGTCGCGCTTAACGCCTCAGGTCTATCGGGTGATCCGCTTCAGTCCCTGACTCCGTTACGCGCGGCGCAATTCATTCGCAGCGGCGGCACGCAGTATGGCATCGAGGTCTATCATGATCGGATCGGCGAAACGATTGGATCTTTGCTTGATGACAGCGAGCGCCGTCAAATTCATCGCCGGCTGGCGCAAACAATCGAGGCCCGCGGGCTCGATGATCCCGAGAGTTTGTATGAAGACTATCTGGGGGCCGGCGAAACTGATCGCGCAGCCGTGCATGCCGAAGCAGCCGCGCGAAAGGCCGCGAGCGCTTTGGCATTCGATCGCGCCGCGCTCTATTTCCGTCGCGCGATCGAATTGAAACCTGATGCCCCAAATCTCAACGAAATGAAAATCGGCCTTGGCGATGCGCTTGCAAACGCCGGCCGGCCGGCCGAAGCAGCGAGAGAGTTTCTTGAAACCGCCAAAACAACTTCCGCGCGCCGGGCGCTGGAATTGCGACAACGCGCCGGCGCGCAGTTATTGATGGGTGGACACATCGAAGAAGGACTCGAAGTGTTTCGGGTTGTCATGGAAACCGTTGGATTTCGTCTCGCCAAAGGTCCGAAGCGCGCTTTGCTGTCGCTCGTATTGCGCCGCTTATTGATTAAGCTGCGCGGCTTGCGCTTTACCGAACGTCCGGCAGAGCTGATTTCGGAATCTGATCTTTTGCGCATCGATATTTGTTGGGCCGTCGCGGCGGGCCTGGGCGTAGTTGATCTGATTCGCGGCGCCGACTTTCAAAGTTTGCATCTCTTGCTGGCGTTGCGCGCCGGTGAAATCTCGCGGATCGCGCGGGCGATGGCGTTTGAAGTCAGCCAGGCCGCAGCGCGTGGCGGCGGCGCTGCCCAGGAGCGCGTCGCAGAGTTGATCGAAAAGACTGAGACGCTTGCCGCACGTGCTGGTAATCCGCATGCGAAAGGCCTGGCAATTTGGGCGCGCGGGTTGAGCTCGTATCTAATGGGCCATTGGAAGGAAGCCGCGGAGTACTGCGAACGCGCGGCCGAAGTCCTCCGCGATCAATGCACGGGAGTGACCTGGGAATTGACGATCGCAAATCGATTCATGTTGACTTCGTTATTGTACCTGGGCGAGATGGTCGAGGTGTCGCGGCGGGTTCCGCAGTTGCTTTCCGCGGCGCTCGAACAAGGAAATCTTTTTGCGGCAACTGACTTACGCACCCGCTTGAACGCGATCTGGTTAGCCGGCGATGATCCGGATCGGGCGCGTGATGAGGTGATCGCGGCGATGACGACGTGGCCGCGCAAAGGTTTTCATTTGCAGCATTACAGCTCGCTGGTAGCCCTCGCGCAGATCGAGCTTTACACTGGCGATTATGAAATCGCCTGGAAACATATCGAAGCCCAATGGCGGCCGCTGGAAAAATCGATGCTGCTGCGCATTCAGGGATTGCGGATTGACGCCATGCAATTGCGCGCGCGCCTGGCGCTGGCCAGTGCTTTTGGAGATCAGCGCGAGCGCCGGTTGCGGCTGGCTGAGAAATTAGCGGCAAAAATTGAACGGGAAAACATGGCTTATGCGAACCCGCTCGCGACTTTGATTCGGGCCGGGATTGCAAGGCAACGAGGCGACGGTGGGCGCGCCTTAACTCTGACGGAAAAAGCGCTCAAGGATTTCGAAGCTGCCGACATGCAGCTGTACGCAGTGGCCGCACGGCGTCGTTTAGGAGAAATGCTGGGCGGTGATCGCGGCCGGCAACTCGTCGCGCAGACCGAAGAATGGATGACGAAACAGCAGATTAAGAATCCGCCGAGGTTGATTAATTTGCTGGCGCCGGGGTTTTCGGCCCGGCAAGAAAAATTCTCGTAGTA
>QHXH01000423.1:0-509 GCA_003222855.1 Acidobacteriota bacterium | reverse complement strand
TTTGATTTCGGTACACCTCGCCGCAACGCAAATGGGTCACTACCAAACATTTTAGCTGAGTTAAGAGTTTCGCTTTCGGGATGTTAGCATCGTGATCGAGACTCAAAATCCCGTAATCAAATGTCACAACCTCTTCTAGCATCGCTTTTCGATGAAACTGAGCGCCGGCCGGTCAGCGTCTCGGAATTGACGGCACAGATTCGGGGCGTGTTGGAGAAACGATTCGCGGCCGTTTGGGTCGAAGGCGAGATTTCAAACTTTCGCGCGCACAGTTCCGGTCATTGGTACTTCACTCTGAAGGATGAGTTTGCGCAATTGCGCTCGGCTTGTTATCGCAGCAGCAATCAGCGAATTCGCTTTCGGTTGGAAGATGGCATGCAGGTGCGCGCACGCGGCCGTTTGAGTGTGTACGAGCCGAAAGGCGAATATCAACTGATCGTCGAATCGCTCGAACCCGTCGGCGCCGGCGCGTTACAACTCGCGTTCGAACAAACGAAAGCGCGTCTGCA
>QHXH01000422.1 GCA_003222855.1 Acidobacteriota bacterium | reverse complement strand
ACGGCCAGAATGCGGAACTCGATAAGCTGGCCACTCTGCAGGCTCAGAAGCATAATCTCGACGTTGCGAAATTGCAGGCTTGCGTCAAGGCGCAGGATGACAAGGCCGTGCGCGCTTCGATGCACGAGGGAGAAACCGTCGGAGTGGACGCAACTCCAACCATGTTTATAAGTGGACGGAAACTGGATGGAGCCGTGCCTGCGGATGAGGTACGACTCGCCCTGGACCAGGCGTTGAAGGATGCCGGCGTCGCGCCCCCGGAGCACAAGCCTGCCGCACCGGAAGCGAAGACACCACCGGCTGCGCCATCGAAGTAAGGGAATTTGCGATTTGTAATTTGCGATTTGTGATTTGAAAACTGGGCGATTGCGGGATCAAAATTACCAATTACAAATTGCCAATCACAAATTCCTCATTTATATCGCCTGCGTTCCAGGCATTTCCTGGGATCGACTCGCCGTTGTGGCGGAGGGAAGAAATTGGAAAATCGTAACTTGTGGAAGCGAGCGGGCCTGGTCACGGTCAGCGCGTTTCTGTTGATTGGGCTATCGGCTTGTAACCGCAACAGCAGTGGCGGCGATGTCATGGCTTCGGTCAATGGGCGGAAACTTTATCGCAGCGAAGTCGACAAGTACTACCTCAATCAGACGGCGGGCTCCGAGCAGCAGCCGGCGGGCGAGCAGGCGGTAAGCCTTCGGCTGAGCATTCTGAATGAGCTGATCGAGACGGAAATCCTGATGCAGCGCGCGGAGAAGCTCGGGCTGCTCGCAACCGACGAAGAAGTAGACCGCAAGCTGAACGAAATCAAGTCGCCTTACACTGCCGAAGAATTTAACAAGCGCCTGCAGGACAAGAAAATATCACTCGATGACTTCAAGCGCGACCTGCGGCGCTCGCTCACCCGCGACAAGGTGCTGAACAAAGAAATCACCTCGCGCATCAACATCACGGACCAGGATGTTTCCGGCTACTACAACGATCACAAGGCCGAGTTCAACCTGATCGAAGCGCAGTACCATTTGGCCAAAATCGTGGTTTCTGGAGTGGGCGGCACTCAAGTGCGCAACTTGCAGAACAGCAAGGCGCAGAATGCGGTCGAGGCGGGCAAGAAAGTCCAGACGATCGCCAACCGCCTTGATAGTGGCGACGACTTCGCTACCATGGCCATGAATTATTCCGAAGACCCGGAGACCAGCAACAACGGCGGCGATTTGGGAATGGCTCCTGAATCCGCGCTGAAGAACGCCGATCCGGCAACCCGCGACGCGGTGATGAAACTTAAACCGGGGCAATACACGCCCGTGATTCCGATGCTCAATCCGACGAATCATCAGCCCGTCGGCTACATGATTGTGAAATTGATTTCCAAGGAACCGGCAGGCCAGAGGGACCTAAAAGATCCGCGGGTGCAGCAGGCCATCCGCCAGCAATTGCGCGATCGCCGTGAACAGTTGTTGAAAGCGGCGTACTACGAGACCCTCCGCGACGATGCCAAAGTCACAAATTACTATGCGGAACAAGTGCTGAAGAACGCAGGAGCAGTAAAGTAGGACTCGAGTTTCGTATCGACTTGGGCTTCGTATCAGGGCATCGCTTTAGCGATGCCGTAAGGTTCAAAATCAGACGCCCCTTTAGGGGCTGCGTGTTGAACTCCGGCTAGCCGTCGAGCTTCTTCGTCAAAACTTCGTTCACCAACTGTGGATTGGCTTGCCCCTTCG
Organism: Acidobacteriota bacterium; assembly: GCA_003222855.1. Taxonomy (GTDB): domain Bacteria; phylum Acidobacteriota; class Blastocatellia; order Pyrinomonadales; family Pyrinomonadaceae; genus UBA11740. The sequence goes on along the minus strand of QHXH01000422.1, from coordinate 1,283 downwards.
AGGCCTTCATCACCTGCCCCACGAAGAATCCGATCATCGTCTTCTTGCCCGCCCGATATTGCTCCACCTGCTTCGGATTCGCCGCGATTATTTCATCTGCGAGTTTCTCCAGAGCCGAGGTATCCCGCGACTGCTCGGGACGCCCCTGCGCTTCATAAACCGCAGGGAAATCCTGGTTGCGTTCGAACGAGAGGTCGTAAAGATCCTTCAGCATTTTGCCCGAGATTACGCCCGCCTCGACCAGATCGGCCGAGGCCGTAACCCCAGCCATCGAAATTGGCGACTGCTCGAGTTCGAGGCTGTGCGCTTTCAGGCGTCCGAGCAATTCGCTTTGCACCAGGTTGGCGACGCGCTTCGGATTTTTAGCCGTGCGCGCCGCGGACTCGAACTGGTCCGCCAGCGCTCGCGTCAGTGTCAGCGTGTGAGCGTCCCCGGCAGTGATGCCGTACTCCTTCATCATGCGCTGGCGGCGCGCTTCCGGAAGCTCCGGCAGGTTGGCGCGGATTGCGGCCTGCCATTTCTCATCCACCACCAGGGGAAGCAAATCGGGCTCGGGAAAATACCGGTAGTCATGCGCCTGCTCTTTCGAGCGCATGCCGTAAGTCTTGCCTTCATGCGAGTTGTAGAGGCGCGTTTCCTGCGTGATGCTGCCACCGGCCTCGATGACGCCGATGTGGCGCTCGATCTCGTACTCCAGCGCCTGCTTGATGAAGCGGAACGAGTTGACGTTCTTGACCTCGGTCTTGGTGCCGAATTCTTTTTGTCCGCGAGGCCGCACGCTGATGTTCGCGTCGCAGCGCAGCGAACCTTCTTCCATGTTGCAGTCGCTGACACCGGTGTAAAGGATGATTTCTTTGAGCCGAGTGAGGTACTCGTAAGCTTCCTCGGGCGATCGCATGTCGGGTTCGCTGACGATTTCGGCCAGAGGCACGCCCGTCCGATTGAGATCGATGGCGGTCTTCGAGGCAGCGTCGGCGAAGCCCTCATGCAGGCTCTTGCCCGCGTCTTCTTCGAGGTGCAGGCGGGTGATGCCGATTTTCTTTTTGCTGCCGGTCGTCTTACTGTCGTTCTTACTTTCGTCCAGGTCGATTTCGATGAATCCGGACTCGGCCAACGGCTTGTCATACTGCGAGATCTGGTAGCCCTTCGGCAAGTCGGGATAAAAATAGTTTTTCCGCGCAAAGACGGAAACTTCATTGATACGGCACTCCAGAGCCATTGCCGCCAAGGCCGCGAATTCCACCGCCTTCCGGTTCAGCACAGGCAAAGCTCCCGGGAGTCCC
>QHXH01000421.1 GCA_003222855.1 Acidobacteriota bacterium | reverse complement strand
GGTATCTGGGACTAGTCATAGTTGCTGCCGCGACCGTGACGCTATTTGCTGGGCTTTCAACTGGACGGGAAAGGCGGGCTTTCATCGGGTCGAACCTGATGCTTGTCGGTTTGTTAGTCACTGGGGCCGCAGCCATTTTCCCGGTGATGCTCAGTTCGACCCTAGCTCCTGAAAATTCACTGACCGCTTACAACGTTGCAGCCGGCGCGAACTCTTTTCTGTTCGCGTGCATTTGGTGGCCAGTGGGCCTCGCTTTAACGACCTTCTACTTTGTCTTCATTTCGCGACGTTATGCGGGAAAGGTAAGCCTCACGCGCGATAGACAGGGCTTCTATTAAGCAGATGACGTGCTTGTTCAAATGTAGAGACGTCCTCAAGCTTTGCCCGCCAAAATAATAAAACTTCGAATGGCATTTCGAAAGAAACATGTCCTGTCAGTGAATATGATTGTAGGAATTGAAGAGGTTTTAAGATGGACTCTGGATACATAACCGCTCTTGCCGCCCTCGGTGGCGCAGCCCTAGGCGGTCTTACGTCATTCGCGACTTCGTGGACCACCCTGCGCACCCAAATGAAGGCGGAGCGAAGTGCCAGCAGTAAATCCAAACGACAAAACCTGTACAAGGCATTTATCGATAATGCTGCCAAAGTCTACGGTGACGCGTTGATTCATGACAAGCTCGAAACAACTGGCTTGATTGACCTGCATGCGCTCGTCAGCCAGATGCGGATCATGTCAAGTCAGCCGGTCATTGAAAGCGCAATCAAAGTCGTCAAGATGATAACGGACACCTACAACCAGCCGAACAAGACTCCTGCAGAGATAGAGGCCATGATTAGCAACGGGAGCGTAGATATATTGCTTAGTTTTAGCGAAGCCTGCCGCGATGAGTTCGAGCAGAGCCGACAAATATAATAGCCGGGCAGAAACCTCCGCGGCTGAGGACGAGAATCATCGGGGACTTGTCCTTGAAAATCGTAAAGTTTCCGCCACTTAGCGGTCTGGTCAGAAAGTTCATAGTTGGGGAAGATGAAAAATGACCCGCGACAATTTGTCCGTGCCGCCCGAACTCGAAAACCTGTTGCTGACCGAAGCACGCGCGGTCGAAGCCGAAAGAAGTCGCCGAATGTAATCTTACCGGCCGTTGGAATCACTGAAAAGTAGGTATAACGTGTAAGGAGGAAAAGAGATGTTGCAAGTTATTAGATCAAATCAGAGAGGACACGCCAATCATGGTTGGCTCAACACTTATCACACGTTTTCATTCGCCGATTATTACAACCCGGACATGATGGGTTTTCGCTCGCTGCGAGTAATTAACGAAGACCGCGTCACCGCCGGCCAAGGCTTCGGCACGCACGGACACGCCGATATGGAAATTTTGTCCTACGTAGTCGAGGGCGCAATCGCGCACAAAGATTCAACCGGCGGTGAAGAAATCCTTCGACCTCATGAGTGGCAACGAATGACGGCGGGCAGCGGCATCCGGCATAGCGAATACAATCCATCAAAAACGGAGAATCTGCATTTTTATCAAATCTGGATTCTGCCGGAAAAAGAAGATTTGGAAGCTGGTTACGAGCAAAAGATGTTCGCGCCCAACGAGAAGAGCGGAAAGCTGAAACTCGTCGCTTCAAAGGATGCGCGCGACGGTTCCTTGAAAATCAATCAGGACGTTTCGGTGTTTGATTCGATATTGAATGAAGGCGAGGAAGTTTCCTACGATTTGACCGAAAAGCGTTATGGGTTCCTGCAAGTTGTCAAAGGTTCTCTGGAATTAAACGGGGAAACTTTGCGGGCGAGCGACGGCGCGGCAATAAGCACGGAAAAGCTGCTGAAGATAAAAGCGCTCGGAAAGGGAACTGAGTTTATTTTATTTGATTTAGCATGATAGGCGAATCCGCGATATCTCGAATTTCGATTTTCGCCGTTGAAAAGACGCAAACCCCCACTCCCACGCAATCAGCTGTTCCTCACTAACGATTCCGGATTGGAAATGACAACGTGCAGCGCATCTCGCTTCTGCAGACCGTCCCTTTGCCTTAACCCAGATCACTAACCTTGAGCGCCAGTAATACTAAGAGTCGCCAAACCCGCTCCACTTCCTCTTCCAGGCACGTTCCGAATCGATGCCAGCAAATTCGAAAAGGCAATCAGGTTGCGCAGCCTCTATCGCACGACTAGACTGGGCGTGCTTATTCAGATCTGTCATTGAAAAGTAGCGGAGCGCTAAGTGGAAGTCATTCCGACGCCTTCATAATCGCGATCACACGTCCTCAAGTCGTTGTGAGCTGCTCGCCATGCGCGGCAGCAAAAAGCTGTTGCCGTCGAGACCGTCTCCCACTGCAAGATGCGTCGCCTACGATGCGCCGGCGCCGAGCGCCCGCTCTTTCGCTTCCACCAAAGGCACGTCAACCAGGTGTTCGCTCAGAAACCAAATCTGCAATTCGTTAGTCCGAATCACATCACTCACCACCAGGTCATTGGTGCCATCGTCACCGAGTTCGGCAGCTCGTCGCGCCAATGGCCGGGACTGCTGAATGATGATTTGATGTGCGTCGATCAATCGCGATAGTTGGACCGGGACTTCCTCCCGACCACGCGGCGGTCGCTCGATTTGTGTCGTCTCTGCCACATCAGCGGCCATGGCCAGGCTAACGCCGCCCAGCAGCTGAATCCGCTCGGCAATTAAATCAACCAACTCGTTCTGCTCACCATAATGCTTGTCGTACAGCAGGTGCAGTTGATAGAACGTCGGACCAGCGACCTGCCAATGACACTTCTTGTATAGATCCCTAAGCGTCATCGTATCCGCGACCAGTTGGTTCAATTGATTGGTCACCTGCACTCGCACCGGCTCTTCCAGGTCGAGAGGCAATGCATGTTTTACAGTTCCGTAAGATTGAATTTCTCGCGCGCGTTGATGAAGGCGCGGTTGAGCACTCACTGTTCGGCCCGTTTTCGAATCGTTTTGCTTCTTGGCCACGGTATTTCTCCT
>QHXH01000420.1 GCA_003222855.1 Acidobacteriota bacterium | reverse complement strand
TATGTTCCGCTGATCCCAGCGCTAAAAAGCGCTGGTCTTTGAACCCTTCGGGCAAGCCGTCTGAAGACGGCTAAATAACGAGGAGCGCTTACTACACGGTAGTCGCACTGCATCAGAACCTCGTTGAAATTACAAACGCGTGCATCTTGCTTTTCGACTCATCAGAAAACGCAAAATTAATTTTTATAGACCGCTTCGGCGGCTTCGACACCAGACGGACATTCGAATCCTTCCGCGTTCAAAGCGCGATGCAGTGCCTCCAGCACCAGTCGAACGTTCTCGCGCGTGCTGCCGGAACCCATGAGGCCAATTCGCCAGATACGTCCCTTCAATGGGCCCAAGCCACCGCCAATTTCAATGTTCTCTGCGAGCAGTCGTCCGCGCACGTGCGCATCATCGACGCCGGACGGCACGCTCACCGCGTTCAAACTCCAAAGTCTGTGTTCCGGCGCGACGGCCATACTCAACCCCATCGCTTCGACACCGGCAACCAGCGCGAGATGATTCCGTTCATGACGACGCCAGCGTGTTTCCAGGCCTTCCTCATGAATTAGCCGCAGAGCTTCGCGCAGGGCATAGTTCATCGAAATTGGCGCGGTGTGATGATAAGTGCGATCGTCGCCCCAATAACGCTCGACCATCGTGATGTCGAGATACCAACTCTGAACTTTTGATTTGCGGCCCCGAATACGTTCCAGCGCGCCTTCGTTGAAAGTAATCGGGGCGAGTCCCGGCGGCGCCCCAATGCATTTCTGTGTGCCCGAGTAACAGATATCGATGCTGTTGCGATCGACACCGACGGGATGCCCAGCGAGCGACGTGACTGCGTCAACAATCAAAAGCGCGCCATATTGATGGGCCATCTCGCCGAGCCCCGATAAGTCCTGTAGCACTCCGGTTGACGTCTCAGCCTGAACCAATGCCAGCGCGCGGGGCTTGGATGATTTGAGCGCGGATTCAATCTTACCGGCATCGATCGCCTCTCCCCATGGCGCCTCGACAACTATCGGCGTTCCGCCGGCACGTCCGATGATGTCGCGCATGCGCTCGCCGAACACACCGTTGATGCAAACCACGATTTCATCACCCGGTTCGATGAGGTTAACCAGCGCAGCTTCCATACCAGCGCTGCCCGTTGCCGAGATGGGGACCGTCCCGCGGTTCTCGGTCTCAAAGACGTAGCGCAGCATTGACTGAACGTCATCCATGCATTGCAAAAAGAGCGGATCCAGGTGTCCTAACAACGGCGCCGCCATCGCGCTTAGCACGCGGTCATCGACGGGACTTGGTCCGGGCCCCAAAAGGATCCGTTTAGGCGGTTGAAATCTCTCGTATGATTGGTTCATCTTATCGGCTCATTGGTTCATTGATCCATTGAATCAATGATCAAATCAATCAGTGAACCAATTCTTCAGGATTGATGCTTAATTAATGATCGAACGTCGTAGCCAGCCCTCTAATTCTACGACGAAAACCAGGCCTTCGACTTTTCCGCCAAGGCTTTCGACGAGATCGACAACCGCGCGCGCGGTTCCTCCGGTGGCCAATAAATCGTCGGCGATGATCACTCGATGACCGTTACCGATTGCATCGCGATGAATCTCAAGCGTGTCCTGCCCATATTCGAGGTCGTACGAAATTGAGGCGCGCTCCGCGGGTAATTTCTTCGGCTTGCGCACGGGGACAAACCCCGCGTTCAGGTGATAAGCCAGAGCGGGCGCAAAGATGAATCCGCGCGCTTCAATTCCGATGACGGCGTCAATCTTCATTCCTTCGAATTCAGCGGCGAGCGCATCCACGGTCTTGCGCAGCCCTTCCGGGTGTTTCAGCAGGGTCGTGATGTCGTAAAAATTTATGCCTGGCTTGGGAAAATCCGGCACTTCCCGAATTAATTTTTTGAGTTCGTCCATCTTCCTTATCGGCCCGTGGTGGTGCATTTGGGGTGGCACGGGCGTCCCGCCCGTGAATCACGCGCAAGATGCGCGTGTCACATTCAAAACTGCACCACCACCTATCGGCGGTTCATATGACGTTATCAGAGCGGCTCATGATATCATCCCCGGCGACCTTTCCGTTCCACCTCTGCGTTGAGAAGCGAAAGCGTGCCCGCCATGAGAACTGCCCGTTTCGTTACGCGCGTCATCACCTTCATTGCCGTTTGTAGCGCGGCTGCGTTCCCTACGAGTGCACAGCAAAAACCGGACGACGTGGTGCGCGTCAACACCGAGCTGGTGCAGACGGACTTCATGGTGTTTGATAAGCAGGGCAACTTCGTCGATGCCCTGAAGCGCGATCAGTTCGTTTTGAAAGTTGAAGGCAAGCCGCGCCCGATTTCATTTTTCGATCGCCTCGCGGTGGGCAGCCGCAGCGAAGAAGCGCAACTGGCCGCGGCTCGCGGGAGTTCGGCGAATGGTGCGGGCAGACCGGTGCCGCTGGATCGCGGACGCACGGTCATGTTCTTCATCGACGACCTGCATCTCTCGGCAGGCAGCACGACTTACACCCGCCAGATGTTGAAGCGATTCATCGATCTCGGGGCAACTCGGTTTCCTGCAACAACTGACGGACAACAAAACTGTGCTGAAATCCGCCGCCGACCGGCTGCGGGCGCTACAGGCAACACTGCAGTCCGCCGAGTACCCGCCCATGACCGAGTATCAGGCAACAGTGATCGAGCAACACGATACTGACTTGCTGGACTTCTTCATTGACCAACTCATCAAACACGAGGGCACGATGCCGCGCGAGACCGCGTCGCAGATAATTCGCGCTCGGGCGGCCCAGTTGATCGAAGACGGCGCTTCGTTAGTGACGCGTACGTTCAGCACGCTGAAGGGATTCATCAATCTTGCCTCAGCATTGCCCGGACGCAAGATCGTCTTCTTCATCTCCGACGGTTTTCTGATCGATCAAAGGCGCTCAGAAAATCTTTATCGCTTGCAGCAAATCACTGATGCGGCGGCGCGCTCGGGAGTGGTCATCTATTCGATGGATGCGCGCGGTTTAGGCGCTGGTCTTCCTAACGCTGCTGACCCGGCGCTGGCCGATTCGAGCGGTGTGCTTCTGCGCGTAAATGGTAGCGAAGTCAGAGCGACGCAACCAATTCGATGCCGACGGCCGTCACGACGGCGCTGAAAGAAACTTCCACCTATTATCTGTTGGCGTGGCGTCCGGAAACTGAAGAGCAGCGCAACCCAAAGTTCAGGCGCATTGAAGTCAGCGTTGCTGGCCGTCCCGATCTGGTGGTTCGTTTCCGTCGCGGCTTTGGCGAGTCATCGGAGGAAACCGCAAAGAAGAAAGAAAAAGAGAGTGAGACGCCACCGGTCCGCAAAACACCGGCAGATGAAATGAATGCCGTGTTGCGCTCTCAGTATCCATTGACTTCGATGCCGGTAGCCATCTCACTGAGCTTTCTCGACACGGCGCAATACGGCGGCACCCTGACCACGTCGATAAAAGTCGGTACCAGTTCGCTGACGCTGGAACCGCAGGGCGATGCTCCGACCGCAGTTTTAGATATGGCAGGCTTTGTTTTGAATGATCAGGGTAAATCTGTCAGCACCTTTAACAAGCGGTTCACCATCAGAGCCGCCGCTAACAATCCCAACGGCAAGCCGCCCGAAACAATTTTTTATAATCACTTCGCGCTGATAAAGCCCGGGCTTTATCAAGTTCGCGTGGCCGCTTTAGATGTTAAGGCAGGCACGCGCGGCAGCGCGTATGAATGGATTGAGATTCCGAATGTCGCTAACAAAGAATTGACGTTAAGCAGTTTGATTATCGGAGAAAAGAGACCTGAGAACGAAGTCCATTTTGCAAGTTCGTCTTTTCTGCGGTTCCTCACTTTTATCTACAATGCAACCACTAATGCACCCGCTTCTCAATTATCCAGCGACCCCGCAGGTGGCAGCAGAATTCCAGCCAGCGCCACGAATGCGGCGGCGCCGGATCTCGCAGTACAGGTTCAGATCTTTCGCGACGATGAACCCGTGATCACCACGCCTTTGCATAAGATTCAGACGGAAGGCTCGATCGACATGCAACGCGTTCCTTATGCGGCGGATGTTTCGTTAAGCGGACTTCAAGCCGGTGCCTATGTCTTGCGGGTGACCGTCATCGATCGCCTGGCGAAGACAAGCGCTTCACAGAAATTGAGTTTTCAAGTGGATTGATTAATAAGAATTTTAGATTTGGAGATCTCAAATTTGAAATTCGAAGAAGTTACTCTTCCACTTCCAGGACGATTTGCTTCTTCTCACGATCGCGAACAATCGAAACCGTATGTTTTTTCTGGCGCGTGAAAGCAGGGTCCGTGGTCCAGATACCGCGCCCAAATTTTCGTCCATCGATTGATTCGATCACGTCGCCTTCGTGGATGCCGCCGCGAGCAGCAGCGCTCTCAGGCTGCACCGCGACTACGATCAGCCCATTTTGCGCGCCGAATCCCCACGCTGCTTTTGCCGTTAGCCCCATCGTTTGAATTCCCAATGACTGCAAGCCGAAGAATGGTGTCGCCGCGTCCGGAATATCAAACGTCGAGGCATACGAACTGCCCAGTGTCACCGGTATTTCGAGAGGCGCCGCGGCATTGGGCCGTTTGACGGTAAACTCAACCTGTTCGCCACTACCGGCTCGACCCAGCAAGTTAGAAAATTCGTCCGCGCTCTTCACGTCTTTCTGATTGACGCGCACGATGATGTCGCCCGCTTGCAGCTTCGCGAGCGAGGCGGGTGTCTTTGGCGTCACGGACATCAACAGAATTCCGATGTCGTCTTTGATCAAATCGGCGGCCTGATCTTCTCGCCAACCATGCGCCAGCAGACCGGCCCGGGCCGCAAGTCCGATCGGCTCGCCGCGCACGCCCAGCAACGGCCGCGGCACGCTGGACTGTCGGGCCAGGACACGTTCGGTCGCCGCGCGAACGGTGAGAGTGGACAGAATGCTTGCTTTGTCTCCGTCGATTGATTCCACGATGCCGAGCGTATTCCCCAATCGATCGCACGCGATGCCGCCGACTGCTTCCGACGAGAACTTAGCGCCACGCACCGTTAGCTTGTCAGGCGGGTTGGAACCAGGTTGGGCAAGAGTGGCAATGATTGCATCGATCGTTCCGAGCTTTACATAAGTATTGCGCGACAGAGGCGATAGAGTTTCGGCTTCACGCGGTAACGGTTCTGGCGCAAATATTTGAATGCCCTGGCCGGCTGTCAACTCGTTCGCCTTGATTGCTGGCGCCGGGGGAAGAATGCCGATAACTTGCAGCACCGATAGTCCCGTTTCGCCGTCGAGGCCAATTAGTTGCGCGCGGAATTTTTGTCCATTGCCGGTGATTACCGTCAGGTCAGGTTCAAGGCGTGGCCGCGCGATGGTGAATGGCGACGGCGTCGCAGCTCGCGCCTGGCTCTGCGCACGCGTCTCGGTAATTTGCATGATCTCGATTTCGGCAACCGCCTGTGGCAGTCGCGCGGCAATGGTTTTCCCGTCATCGAGGGCCCAGCCGGCAATGATGCTGGCATGAGCGTCCGTCCGCAAAGATTCCGGATCAACGTCGATGATGCCGTTCTCGCCAACTTGTTCTTGCAACAAGCGGAGCAGCTTCACACCGGTTAATCGATGCACCACGGTTACTACTTGAGGCGCAACCCGTGTCTGATTCGGAACCACGGTCACGCGCGCCGGTGGCGCGGGAGGCCTGCGAGTCGGCCGGCGCGGCGATCGCTCGGGTGCCGGCGTTTGAGAGGCAGCCGTAGTGGTAACAGGCGCCGTGGACGCGGGCGTTTGCGACATCGCCGCCATCGCGGACGCTATGGCGATCATCATCAAAGTTGAAATGCGAAATGAAATCGTCTTGCTCATGATTTCTCGTTAAAGCGTTTACCAATCTCGGGTATTTGTCATGCTCACCGGCGTGCGATTGTCTGTCAGTCGCTGCGAGCCAAAGCTGATCGGCGGCAACTGAATTTTGCGCGATCCACCGCGCTCGTCGTACATGGTAATGACCATCGGTTTGACCGGCGCTGCGAGAGAGACTTCGCCGGCGCGATCGGGAGTCAATCGATACGATTGCGCTGAGGTAACATTAATATCAGCTACTTGCGGTGCAGCGTTCGTAGTTGGTCCAGTCTTGGTGGTGTTCCGCGCGGTTACATTGAGGCGTCGCGTATTGTCAAATCGATTTACGCTCGGCTCTTCTCCGTCAACGGGCGAACTGCCGGTATTTTCCACAATTGCCGGAACAGCAGGAGCCGGAACTGTGGCTTTGTTTTCTTTAGTCGCGGCGATCGAAGGAGCTGGCGTCCTGTTTCTCTGATTCATAAACACAATCGTGCCCACAACCATCACCAACACTGCGGCCACCGCGATCGCCGGCGTGCTCATAATGAAACGAAAAATGAAAGGTTGTTTGTGGCTGTCGCGTTCCCGAGCGATACGCGCGCGCAGACGCACGTCGAAATCCGCCGGCGCGACCACCGGTTCCAACGCGCCCACTAACTCGCGCAGTCTAAAACGTTCGTCACGAAATGCCGCGCACCCAGCGCAAGTGGCGGCGTGCGCTTCCGCTTCCGCGCTCAAGGGCTGTCGCAACTCGGACTGATCGATCTCCAGCCGCGTCTCGCGGCAAACTTTCCCACTCATGATTTCACCACCTAAACATAATTGCGCATTTTGTCGCGCAGGAAATTTCGCGCACGGCTGATGCGCGATTTAACTGTGCCCTCGCTCGTTTGCAGAATGGCCGCGATCTCGTCATAGCTCTTCCCTTCGACGTCGCGCAGCACGAGCGGCGCGCGATACTTTTCCGGCAACGTGCTAATCGCTTTCTTCACCACTCGCCGCTGCTCTGTGTCGACAAGATTAGCGTCGGGCAGAGGCCTTTCATCCGGCGCATCAAAATCTCGAACTTCTTCTCCCTCGCCCGAGGTGAGTAATCCCGTCAGCGACACCAGCCGGCGCCGCTTTCGTTTGCGCAGCTCACTGATTGCCAGGTTTGTCGCG
>QHXH01000419.1 GCA_003222855.1 Acidobacteriota bacterium | reverse complement strand
GGCGCGCGGCTCGGACTCGGCGCGCTAACGCTCTACGCCTTCTCGACTGAAAATTGGAAGCGGCCACGATATGAAGTCGATGCGCTAATGCGCATGTTAAGGAAATATCTGCGCCTGGAGCTCCGCGAGATTCAGCGACAGAATATTCGCTTTCAAACGATCGGACGAACGGAAGCACTGGCGCCTAGAGTCAAAGATGAAATCGCCAGGGCTTCGCAGCAAACGGCGTCGAACAAGGGAATGATTCTGAGCGTAGCCTTAAACTATGGCGGACGTGCGGAGATCGTAGACGCTTGCCGGGCCGCGATGGAAAAGCTTCAGAAGCAAGGCAAGTCCGCGGAGGAACTGGACGAGCAGTCGATCGAAGATGAGCTGTACACGCGCGACTTGCCTGACCTCGACCTGCTCGTGCGCACGAGCGGCGAATTGCGTATCTCGAACTTTCTTTTATGGCAAAGTGCTTATGCCGAAATTTACGTGACCGACACGCTGTGGCCGGATTTCCGTCGCCTGCATTTATTGCAAGCGATTGTGGATTACCAGCAAAGAAGCCGGCGCTTCGGCGGATTGAAATTAGTCGCCAAACCGCGCGCGGTTGCGACCGGATGATATCTTGCGAAAAACAAACTAACGTTTGGAGTCCGGCCTTTAGGCGGAAACTCAAGACAAGCCAGGCCGCCTAAAGGGAGTCTGTCGGAAAAATGAATTTCTCTGTGCAAACTCTATGATGCTCTGTGTCTCTGTGGCGAAATTCCAGGAAAAACATTCACCACAGAGGCACGGAGCTTACACAGAAAACCACGGAGGACTTTTTCCGACAGACTCCTAAAGGCGGAACTCCAAACCAGGATCCGTTGAAGAACAATCAGCCAACCACGAAACCAAAGTCGTTTCTTAATCGGTTATCGCCATCAGTTGCGCGCGTTCTGACCGCAGTCGTATTGCTTCCGATCCTGATCGCCTCGATCCTGGTCGATCAACTGGCAATTTTGTTTTGTCTGCTGGCGGCCACAGCAATCGTGCTCGGTGAAATTGAATTCTGGCTGCTGGCGCGCAAGAAGCAGGTGCGCGCGGACGTAACCGCGCAGGTATTGAGCGGCCTTGCGCTACCGGTGATCTTCTATTTCACCGCACCCGGCAAACCTCCCGACCTCTTTATGATCCAGGTCGTGCTGTTACTGCTTACCACCGGCTCGTTGACGGCGGCCATGGTGCGCGGCGCTCCGTTCGACCGAATGATCCTTTCGGTGGGCGTTACTATCCTGAGCGTGATGTATGTGGCTTTGCTCGGCGGCTATTTGATTGCCGTGCGGGTCGGGTTCAGTTCGGCGCTGTCGCGTCATCTCTTATCATTTTTCTTTCTCGTGCTCATGGGCTCCGATATGGCCGCTTACTACGGCGGCAGAATGTTCGGTCGTCACAAACTTGCCCCGAGCGTCAGTCCGGGAAAGACCTGGGAAGGAGCCATTGCGGGGATGCTGGCAAGCTTGTTACTCGCCGCAGGGTCCCATTATTGGTTCTTTCCGACTCTGCCGCTGAAGTTCGCTTTGCCGCTCGCGGCGGTGATGAATGTCGTCGGCGCACTGGGCGATTTGACTGAAAGCGCGTTGAAACGCAGCGCGGGCGCGAAAGATACTGCCCAATTGCTGCCGGGGCATGGCGGCATTCTCGATCGGATCGATAGCTTGCTGTTCAATGCGCCGCTCATCTACTATTTCGCATGGGCCTATTTTAGTCGCTGATCAGCGTCAGGGATCGCCGCGAGGAGCGGGTACTGCTATAGATGAGCACGAAAAAAATAGTTCTGATAATCGCCGGCATCGTAGCGGTGCTTGCTTTGATCGTTGCGCTGTTTGTCGGCGGCATCGCATTTTTTGTATTTCGCACGATCGGAAACAGTGACGCCGCGAATACCGCCCGCACGTATCTGCGCAACAACGAAACATTGAAGCAGGACATTGGTGAAGTGAAAGATTTCGGGTCGTTTGTAACCGGCAACATCAACGTCACAAACGGCGACGGCGTCGCCACACTTTACCTTAAGGTGATCGCTGAGAAACGAAACGTCAATGCGCGCGTCGATCTTACATATCGCAGCAATCGCGCGTGGCGAGTCACCGGCGCGTCTTACGATCGAGACGGGCAAACGATCGATTTAATGCCGGCTTACGAATCTGCTCCGTCTCCGCCCAAATGAATTCTCGATCTATATCTGTGCGCGGCATTGCCATACTGGGATCGACCGGCTCGATTGGCTGTAACTCGCTTCGTGTAATTGAATCGCTCGGGCCGGAGCGGTTCAAAGTTGTGGCCCTGGCCGCCGGTCGCAACATCAAAACACTCGCCGATCAGATCGAGCGACATCATCCGGAATTAGTTTCCGTTGAGACCGATCAATCAGCAGCAAAATTAAGAACCGAACTGATGGCGCGTGGTGTGGCCGTGCCGCGAACACTCGTCGGTGAACACGGCCTGGCGGAAGTCGCCACGCACGAGCTGGCGAATTGTGTGATCTCGGCGACCGTCGGCGCCGTGGGATTCGTGCCGACCCTGCGCGCGCTGGAAGCGGGAAAACGCGTCGCGCTGGCAAACAAAGAAACTCTGGTGATGGCCGGCGAGTTGATGACCCGCGCCGCCCAAAAGTCCGGCGCCGAGCTGCTGCCCGTTGATTCCGAACACAACGCCCTGCATCAATGTTTACGCGGCGAAAAGCGTTCCGAAGTGCGCCGGATTATTTTGACCGCGTCGGGTGGTCCATTTCGCACGCGTGACAAGTCAACGATGTCCAGAGCTACCGTTGCTGAAGCCATGCGACACCCGACGTGGAACATGGGCGCGAAGATCACAATCGACTCAGCGACGCTGATGAATAAAGGATTGGAAGTCATCG
>QHXH01000418.1 GCA_003222855.1 Acidobacteriota bacterium | reverse complement strand
TCCAAATTCAAATGTGCGTTTTTTTAGTTCTTGGGTGGTCATAGTTATTCAATCCACACTCCGAACTCCGCAATCCGCAATCACAAAAAGCCCTTGGCTCGCTCTGTCGCTTAGGAAAAAGCTCCAACGCGCACCCGTCTCAAGTCTTTTGCGGCTCCGGCCTTGTCTCTGTTCGAGCTTCGACCGAGCTCTGGGATGCTCCCTCGCTTCGGCCGATCCCGAGCTTCTCCATGAGTTCGTAAAGCGTCGGCCGGCTGATACCCAGGTCGACAGCAGCTGCACTGATCCGACCCGAATGTTTCTTCAATGCCTGCTCTACCATCTCACGTTCCACATTTTCGCGCGCCACTTTGAGCGTCGCGGCTGGCACGAGCTCGCTGCTATCGCCCAGTTCAAGGTCGGCCGCAGTGATTCGCTTGCCTTCGGCCATAATGACTGCTCGCTTCACTCGGTTTTGCAGTTCGCGAACGTTCCCCGGCCAACTGTGGCTCCTTAACGCCCGGAGCGCGTCTTGTCCAAATCTCAAACCGCCTTTTTCGCATTGAACAGCAAACTGCTGCAGAAATTCCTGGGCCAGAACCTCCGGATCATCTCCGCGATCGCGAAGGGGAGGCAGCTTGATCACAACGACCGCCAGCCGAAAATAGAGGTCTTCACGGAATTTTCCTTTGGCGACCCCGTCCTTCAAATCGGCGTTTGTCGCCGCGATGACGCGAGTATCGATCTGGATTTCCTGGCGTCCGCCAACGCGTTGAAAGCGTTGTTCCTGTAAAAAACGCAACAGTTTGATCTGAATCGGTGGTGGCAGCTCGCCGATCTCGTCCAGAAAGAGAGAACCTCCACCGGCAGTTTCGATCAAACCCTTCCGTTGCATATGGGCGCCAGTGAAGGCGCCTTTTTCATGACCGAACAATTCACTCTCAAGCAAATTTTCTGGAATAGCGTTGCAATTGATGGCAATGAATGGCCCGTCTTTTCGTGTGCCCCGCCGGTGTATTGCCATCGCCGCCATTTCCTTGCCGGTCCCGCTTTCTCCTAAAAGCAGAACTGGAGCGTCGGTCGCGGCAACCTTTCGAACAAAAGCAAATACACCCTGCATTTGAGCGCTTGCACCCAGCATTTCTTCGAACACATCAGCCCGAGATTTCCTCTGCATCTCGCGGTATTCCCTCTCCAGATTGACCACATAAATGCATCGGCGAAGAATGAGTTTTAGCTCGTCAATCTCGATCGGCTTGCACAGAAAATCGTAAGCGCCCGAGCCAACCGCCTGAATGGCGTTCCCCTTTTCGCCCTGGCCGGAAATGATGATAATTTTGGCTTCGCGATCAAGTGCAAGCAGATCGGAAAGAGTCGCCAACCCTTCCTCGCAATCATTAGGGCGTGGTGGCAGTCCCAAGTCCAGCAAGGTCACGGCCGGTGCGCTGGCTTTGAACTTCCCGACGGCACTCGCCCGATCTTCGGCCAAAATAACTTCGTAATCCCCGCTCAGAGCCCATTTCATCTGGGTCCGGATCTCCGGGTCGTCGTCCACAATCAATAATGGTGTCTTCATTTTTTGCCAGCGTTTGCCGGTAAGCGGACCTCAAATGTAGTTCCGGCCCCGGGCTGGCTCTTCACTTCAATATTACCAGAGTGCGCTTCCACAATCATCTTGGCCTGGAACATTCCAACGCCCAGCCCTTGCTTCTTCGTCGTGTGAAATGGGCGAAAAAGTGAGTCCTGCATGAACTCGGCGCTCATTCCGCAACCGTCATCGGAAACGCTTAAAGTTACCCATTCGCCGCTGTGTTTGGTTTCCACGGTGATGCGGCCGGTCGAGCCGATGGCATCTCGCGCGTTCAAGATCAGGTTGGTGATGATGCTGCCCAGCTGTTCCCGGTCGGCCACAATGGACGGAAGTGGACCGAGCTTGGTTATGATTTCAGCCGATGATGAGCCGTTGAGGTTCGTGAGTATTTCCCTTATCAGCGCGTTAAGATCGATTTCAGCCGGCCGAAATCGAAGGCCATGCCGAAAAGTGCTCAACCGGCTGATCATGTGATTAATGCGGTCGGCAGCGACTTTGATGCCTCGCAAAGCATCTTCTCGAAATGCAGGATCGTCAAAATGATCGGGCAGATTTTGCAAGGTCAGGCCGAGCGTTGACGCCGCATTTTTTAAATCGTGAATAAAGAACGCGGACATCGTTTGAAAAGCCTCGAGCTCTTTTCGCTCAAGAGTTTCTCTCGACAATCGAATGTTGAGAAGGGCGGCTGCAATATCGTCCCCGATGCACTTCAACAAATCCATTTCCTCCGGGGTATAAGGCACGCCATTTACCCGGTCGGCCAGGACTAATAGCCCGACCGGTTGGTCGGCCGCGCGCAAGGGGAGACCGATCCGGTTTACTCCCATCCGAAAGCGACCGGTACCAATACCTTGCAAGCCTGCTCTCCAATCCTTCTCTTCACGTTCCAGATTCACCGGTTTGGTTTCCGCGAACAGCGGCAGCGACCGCAGTTCTTCGGCTGAGATTTCTACGACTTGCTTGGAAAGCTGATCAGGCTCCGATCCGGTGGTCGAGGCGACGCAACTCAAACGTTCCCGACGTTGGTCCAGGAGCCACACCGATACCGACAACGCGTTCAAGATTTCCGAGACTAGTCGCGCCGAAGTCGAACAAACATTCGATTCATCCAATACTGCGGACAGGTTTTGAGTAAAGCGGGTCCAGATCT
>QHXH01000431.1 GCA_003222855.1 Acidobacteriota bacterium | reverse complement strand
ATAGCGATACTCATCTGTAGTGCGAAAACGCGACAGCTTCGTATTGCAACTCGGCCCGGTCACCACGCGCTTGTGATGGCCGGGCCGTTATTCGTAGCTGAGAGCTTTCGCCCTGCCTGGCGGCGTCGCTTCCAAGCTTGACAGATGTGGCTGGAAGGAAACGGCCGGAAGTGAAAGATTTGTCATGCTCGTTTGGTTGCTTTCAGCCGATGAGTGTGGTCACCGGAACGGACATCGAAAACCGGCGCATGCTAGCAGCAACGCTCTCCAGGTGTCAATAAGGAATTTGCCAGTGCGTCTATCATCAGGAGAAACAACAACTTACATGAGTTTGAGGTGGTCCGTTAATGGTTCTCAATAAGGTTTCGGAGTTGTTTTGCGTTCACCACTGCGGAAGCTCCCGGATCGGTGTTGAAGTAAACAAAAACTTCCTGTGAATCGTTATGCCATTTCTCGATTCGCTTAGCCCACACCTTGAGCGTAGAAATCGAGCATTTCAGTTCTTGTAGTACCAACCTGAAGTACCAAAATAAATTCTGCCACTCATTATCTGATACGAGTCCAGGCAGTAATCATCGCGAAAATTTTGCGCCGTGCCTGCTATCCTTTTGCCTTTCGGATGTCTCTATGACTGTGGAGGGTCTATTCAGGGGAACGGACACCGCGCACATGGCGGACGACAGTCGAGAGCCGCCTGATGAAGTCCTGGTCGTCGCGGCGATTGTCGGCGACCTGCAAGCTTTTGATCAGCTGGTGCTGCGGTATCGGGCTGCGGTGGCGCGTGTGGCTAGGAGCATCGTCGGACGCGAGCATGCTGAAGATGTCGCCCAGGACGCGTGGCTGCTGGCATTTAAAGCGCTGCCGTCGATTGAAGAGCCGCGAAAATTTGCGGCGTGGCTCGCAGCCATCACACGCCATCGTGCGCGCCGCGTCGGCCAGAGTGAGAGTCGGCTCCAGGCACAACGGGTGGCTTTTGACGAAGTGCTGATAGAGAAGCTGGCAGCTCTGTCGCCGCCTTTGACTGACGAAATTTTCGATCAGGAACTGAAAGCAGCCCTGGACAGCCTCCCAGCCGATCATGCTTTGGTGCTGAAGCTTCGGTTTTTGGACGAAATGCCGTTGAAGCGCATTGCCGCATTTCTCGGCGTGCCTTTGAGCACGGTCAAATGGCGCTTGCATCAGAGCAAAAAGCTCCTGCGAGAGCAACTTGCCGAGAAAGCGAGAGCTAACCTAGAAGGAGGGATAACTGAAAATGGAGAGTGAGATAGTAAAAGTCTTGAACGTCTTGCGACGCATCGCGCGGGCGGCAGGATATGCTGCATGGGTCAGACGCGAGCCTGATGCGACGCGTTTCTGCGTCGCGCAATACAACAAGGCGCTGACTCGGCTCATTGAACTCGAACCAAACCTTGGAGCGCTGTTCACGCCGCTGGCTGAGGAAACTTCGCCGGAGATAGTGCGCATGGCCGCGCGGGAATTGGCTGCATATTTTGAAGACGAAGCCCCTGAGGCGCACGTTTTCAGATTCGCGTTTGGATGTGCGCCGCGGCGCTGGCGCGCTCGCAGCCGCTGCATCTCGCTGCCGGTTCACTGCGATTGATACACGGAGTCATCATGGAAAGAGAAAAAGAACTTCCCAAGCTTATCAACGTCCTGCGTCGCACTTCGCGCATGGCTTTGCAATCAGAGTGGACCGGCAGCGCCCAGGACACGGCGGCCTTTTGCGTCGAACAATACAACCGGGTACTCGCGCGCCTGAAAGAGATTGACGGAACTGTAGGCAAGCTATTCGAGCCGCTGCCCGCGGGTAGCTCTCTCACCGTGGTCGCGATGGCCTGCCGCCAACTCGCAGCATATTTTGAAGACGAAGTGGGATCGCATAAAGGCCCCGGCCGCGCTTATGGTTTTGCGTTCGACCCAAGTATGTTCAAAGACTTCTGGGAAAAGTCGGCGCACGAGTTCGAAGACCTGGGCCAATTCATCCGCGAATGCATTGATGAGTGGGCGCGCGTTCGCAAATGCAAAGAGGAACCGCCGAAGAAAGAAAGGTAAGCTCCATGAGTTCCGATATTTCAAGCGGCATTGACTTTGAGGCGGTTGGTCCCAAGTCGGCGCGCGTGCGGCGATGTTCTTAGATCATTTGTCGGGAGACTGTTTGGGCCGCTGGCTTAAATAGAGCTTCGCTACCTCCACGCGGGCGAGTCCGCGAACTTCTTTCGCCGTAAATGTCTCCGCGGCTGAAGCGAGCTGCTCGAAGTTTGTCGTGATGAGCGGCTCAATTGCATTGCGGAAACTAAAGCCTATTCTCGGACTGTCGACCGTCGCTCCTGACGACGCAGACACACTGAGGCCGAGGGCGGGAGCCGCGCCATCGCGCAAATCAAAAGCGTCGAGCTTGTTAATGAGCTGGGCCATGTGTTGCAACGCCGTCGTGGCCTGCTCCTTGTCTAGTTTCGCCAGTATGCCCGTCCGCCCCAGGAGTATCCTTGCGACTTTGGCCGACGGTTCCTGCTTCGCCAGCTCGCGTTCCACTTCATTCAGCAGATCGAGAGTACGTTGTTCCAACAGCACCCGATCCTCCGGCTCGGTCTTCGTGGCCAGCAGCTTTTGAGCGATTGCCATCTTGACGACGGAGCGGCGCGCAACGTCGCTGATTTGCGCGGCAATCTCGCTGACCTTATCTGGATCGTTCTTTTGAATAAGCGACAGAGCAGCGCGGTAAAGCACGAAGGAAATAGCGTCAGAGCGCAAAGCATCGTCGTCAATTTTTTCGGCGATGCTTTTCGCGCGCGCAAATTCTTCCACGTTCACTGCCAACGCAGCCTGAACGTAATTAACATTTCGGAGAGCCGAATTGCTCTCTCGCTCGCCCTTGTCTACGAGAT
>QHXH01000430.1 GCA_003222855.1 Acidobacteriota bacterium | reverse complement strand
CCTTGAGCGCGACTGTGCGATTCAGACTTTTCTGCCGGGCGCGATAGACTACGCCCTGACCGCCGCGTCCGATTTCTTCCAACAGTTCGTAATCGCCAAAATCACCAAGCATTTTTCCCAGGCGCGCAGCACGGCGCTTGTGGGGCAGCGGCGCTCCCGCGTCTTCAATGTCGCTAGCGAGCAGACCGAGGCCCGTCTCCAACAGACAGGCGCTGCAAAATTCCTGCGGCGCGTCAGCGAAAATTTTCGCACCGCATTTTATGCAGACTTTGGTGGCCGTCGTCATATAGCCGGTCGGACGATACAACGTCCCAATAATTACTGCAGAAAATCTTCACGAAGGTTACGCGCGCAATACGGCAATTAGATGGCGCAGCTCATCTTCGATATCGCCCGGCGCCATCACGGTGTGCGCGATTTCCTCGCACAATAATTGCCGGTAACGCTCGCGCAAGCGATGGAACGCTTGCTTGACCGCGTTCTCGGTCATCCCGAGTTCATCGGCAATTTGCGCCTGCGATAGGCGGTCCGGTTCATCGGTGAGCAACGCTTTCAAGCGTTCGAACAAAATCACATTGCCAGCGGCCCGGTACTCGTCTCCCAGTCGCGTCAGCACTTGATCCAGCAACGCCAACGCCCAGCGGCGCTCGTAAATTTGCTCAGCAGTCGAGGCATCCGCCGGTTCGAAACCGCCACGCTCGCCCTGCTGTAATTGATCCAATGGAACCAACCACTGGCCTTCACCGCGTTTAATCGCCGTGGCGCGGTTTCGCTCGTTCGTTAGGAAATGTTTGAGCGAGGTCAGCAAATAAGAACGCAAGCGCCCTTTCTCTTTGCGGACAGCATCCAGATCCCGGCGCTCCAGAAGTAGCGCAAAAAAACCTTGAGTGAGATCTTTCGCCTTTTCTGTTTCAGTTCCCTGTCGCCTGACGAAGCCATAAATCGGTCGCCAATACGTGCGACATAGTTTTTCCAATGCCGCTTGCGCAGCGGGAGTCGGCCCTTGCGCCTCCAGAACCACGCTCCAGTGGGTAGTCGTGAATGCGACCGCGCCGTTTTGTGTAGTGACGCCCACTCCACTCTGTGAGGCCCCGTCATCTTTTGCAGGCACATTTGCGATCCAAGTAAAAAGTTACGCCAGAATCAAGCTTGTTATCCAACGGAATGTACGCTGGTAGGGGCGGTTCACCTGAACCGCCCGAGGCGATTGAGGTCAATCGCCCCTACCAAAGTTGCGGCGGGGGCCGCTCAATTTAGAATCTCGTGCGCGTGTTCGAACGAACGCGCTCGAACATGCCGCGATCCATCGACCCCAGATCCTACGAATCGCCGGAAGGCGAGCGCCCGGCGGCGGTGACGCCACCAATTGAATTCGAGCGCCGGCCGCATGATCCTTACGCGGCGTTCCGGTTCGGGGACTTCAGCCTGTTCACGGCTGGCAATTTGCTCTCGATCACCGGCCGGCTCATGCTGGCCGTAGCGGTGGAATGGGAAATTTACGCGCGCACCCATTCTGCGACTGCGCTCGGTCTGGTTGGTCTGGTCATCGCCGTGCCGGTGGTTACGCTTTCCCTGCCGGCTGGCCATTTGGCAGATCGATTCAGTCGGAAACGCATCATTTTGGTCTCGCAGGTTTTCAGCGCGCTCGCGTCCCTGGCGCTCGCCCTAGTTTCCTGGAAGCATCTGTCGATCCCAGCGATTGCCTCTTTGCGTGCAGGCAATCGCGCTCTGGCGACCATTGCCACCGTTTTCGAGCGACACCATCCTATGTTCCATTTCGATGATGCGTCCATTCCGCTAATTTATCTCCTTCTGTTTATCGGGGCATGTGCGCGCACATTCAGTTGGGCGGCGCGCAGCTCATTTTTCCCAACGCTTGTCCCACGCGACGCGTTCTCGAACGCGGTTACCTGGAACAACAGCGTCTTTCAAATCGGATCGGTTGTCGGGCCGGCCTTTAGCGGATTGCTGGTCGCGTACGTCGGATTCCCGTTTGTGTATCTGCTGGATGCACTTTTCGCATCTGCCTTTTTCCTTCTGGTTCTTCCGATCCGCCGAAGCAAACAGGCGCGAGATAGGAGTCAGGGGAACACATGGGAAAGTCTCATCGCCGGACTCCGGTTCGTGTTCCGCAAAAAGGTGGTCCTGGCAACGATTACCCTGGATTTGTTCGCGGTACTGCTTGGCGGCGTCACGGCATTGATGCCGATCTTCGCCGATCAAATCCTGCACTGCGGGCCAGTGGGACTCGGCTGGATGCGCGCGACCCCGGCCATCGGCGCCTTCGCGATGGCGCTAACGGTGGCGCATCTGCCGCCGATGAAACAAGCAGGCAAAACTTTGCTCTTGTGCGTCACTGGTTTCGGAATCGCGACCATTCTTTTCGGTTTGTCCAAAATATTTTGGTTATCGCTTGGCTTGTTATCTCTCGTCGGCGCGTTCGACAGCGTGAGCGTGATCATCCGCGGCTCGATCGTGCAACTGATCACGCCAGATGAAATGCGGGGGCGGGTTTCGTCTGTGAACAATATTTTCATCGGCACATCGAACGAA